>JAYTRT010000593.1:0-3742 GCA_043746045.1 Actinomycetota bacterium
GGTGTTCGGTGAATCCGGCGGGAGAAGATCGGGGGAGATCGCCCCGGCAGCCAACAGTCGGTCGATCAGCGTCGGCTCGCCGGGATGCTCGGCGAGATAGATCAGACCCCGGGTCATGTACACGTTCGTCGTGGCCGAAGCAGTCTTCAGGGCGAGCTCGCCGGTGAATCGTGATGTGCAGGTCTGCTCGATCACATCCCATGCAGCGCGAGGCGCGCCAAGGGTGTCGGATGTGCTCATGCGAGGAACATCGGCAGGGTCATGGTCACCTTGAGATCGATTGGGGACCATGGGTACTCCTTTTGAGACCGCAAACGATGTCCGGGTGCAATGTAGTGGACGGTAGTGTGGCGAGCGGAAGGGTGCCAGAGCGGACGAATGGGCCGGTCTCGAAAACCGTTGAGGCGTTCTGCGTCTCCGTGGGTTCAAATCCCACCCCTTCCGCTCCGAGCGGACGCGGTGGCGCAGTTTCAAACCTGCCGCCACCGCCTCTGCAGGGCTCGCAGCCGCTTCGATTGGGAGCTTCGTCCGCTCAGCCGGGTGACCTGATGGTCAGCCGCAGCGAGTTCCTTTGGCGGGGATCTTGATGTCGATCAGGTAGTGATCGACGTTGTCGTACGAGCACTGGTTGACACCGTATCCGGTGTGCTGGTCGGCAACGACGGTCAACAGCACACCGTGTTCGAGATCGTTGGCCATGTTCTGGCTGCTGGCCAGAGGGGTGGCCGGGTCGCCCGTGGTGCCGACGACGAGGATCGTTCCGGCCCCCTTGCCCGTGACCCTGACCACCGGATCCTCGCTCTTCGGATAGAAGGTGCAGAAGTAGGAACCGATCGTGCTCGGCGCGATTCGCGGTGCGATCTTCTGGAACTGCGGCACGGTGGCGTCCTCCTGAGCCACCGTCAATCGCTCGGCCGTGTCCATGCAGGTGATGGTCTGGAACGCCTCGAGCGAGTTGTCGTACGACCCGTCCGGCTGACGCTGGTAGTACTGGTCGTACAGGTCGAGCAGGCCTTTGCCCTTGCCGGCCTGAGCATCGGCCAGGGCCTGGGCCAACTGCGGCCATGACGACTGCGAGTACAGGGCTTCGGTCACGGCGCTGAGTGCGACGGTGAGGTTGATGTTCGGTCGGCCGGACACGCTTGCGATCGGCTTGTCGTCCAGCGACTTCATCAGCTTGTCGAATGCGCCCCCGGCGTCGCCGTTGTTGTGGAACGTGCAGTCCGACTTCGCGCTGCAGTCCTTCAAGAAGTTGTCCAAGGCATCCTCGAAACCCTTGCTCTGCTGCAACGAGCCGGTGGTGAAATCGGCGTTGGGGTCGGATGCGCCGTCCAACACCGCGGCACGCACCGTGTCGGGGAACAGCGTCGCCCACACCGCGCCGAGTTGGCTGCCGTAACTGAAGCCGAAGTAGCTGATCTTCTTCTCGCCCAATGCTTGGCGGATCGAGTCCATGTCGCGGGCCGAGTCGTTCGTGCCGACGTACTGCAGGATCTTCGCGTTCTTTGTTGCGCAATCAGTCTCGAACTCCTTGGAGAGGTCGATGTTCAGCTGTGTCGCAGCTGCGTTGTCGGGAGTGATGTCCGGTGTCGCGAAGTACTTGTCGTAGTCGGTGATGCAGTCGATCGCGGGGGTGCTCAGGCCCGTGCCGCGCGGATCCCAGGCGACGATGTCAAAATGGTCGACCAGATCCTGGCTGTAGATCTGGGTCGCGAACGTCGCGAAGTCGGCGCTCTCGAAACCCGGGCCGCCGCGGTTGACGAGGAGCGTTCCGATCCGTTCGCTCGGCTTGGCAGCGTTGTGCCGAGCGACGTTGAGGATGAACGAGCCCTTGGACGGATCCTTGTAGTCGATCGGCACCTTCAAGTGGCCCGTTTCCACAGCACTGTCCTCGCTCGACGGCTGCCAATCGAACGCGGCCTGAGAACTGGCGCTGTTGGTGTTGGCGGTGCTGGTCGTGTCGCTGGTTCCGGTGGTGTCGCTGGTTCCGGTGGATGTCGCGGTCGCCGAACTGTTGGTGTTGCTCTTCGTCGCGGTCAATCCTTGACCCGTCGACGAGCAGGTCGTCGCGAACACCACGAGCGACAGGGCCAGCGTGGGGAGCAGTCGGGAGCGCATCTGCGCGATGGTATCGGTGGGCCTCGTCCGATGGCTCGCGCCGCCGACCCTCCGCACGCCGGGTGTCAGGTACCGGTGGAGTCGGTCTTCGGACCGCTGCACTGCAACTCGTTGGTCGGCACGATCAGGTCGACGAGGTAGTTGTCGACTGCCGCATCCACACAGTCGTTGACGCCGTACCCGGTGTGCTGATCGGCGGTGACGACGATCAGATGCCCATCCTGCAACGCCTTGCTGGTGTTGCGCGTGCCGGTCAACGGGGTCGCGGGATCGCCGGTGGTACCGACGACCACGACCGGGCCGGCCCCCTTGGCATCGACTGCGACCGGCGGCGCGGCGGGTACCGGCCACTCTGCGCAGAACTCGAGCTCGCTGATCCACGACGCTCCGAGTCGCGGCGCGACTTTTTCGAACTGCGCGCGCATCGCGAAGATCACGTTCGGATCTTTCGTCCCCGGATCATCGAGGCAGTTGATCGCGAAGTAGGCCTCCAACTCGTTTCCGTAGGTGCCCTTCGACGAACGGTTGTAGTAGTGGTCGTAGAGGGCCAGCACGCCTTTGCCGTCACCCTTTTGGAGATCGGCCAACGCCGTCTCCAGTTGGCCCCAGTACGACTGGTCGTACATCGCATCGCTGATCGCCGTGGTCAAGACGCCCTGGGTGACGTTCGGACGGCCGGTGACCGTCGCCACCGGATTCGCATCGGCTGCGGCGTTCAACACGTCGAACGCCTTGCCGGGGTCGCCGCCGTTGTAGAAGGGGCAGGTTGTGTCCTTCGCGCACGTCGCCAGGAAGGTGTCGAACGTGCTCTCGAAGCCAGCCGCCTGTTCGAGGTTCTGCTGCAAGTATCCGACCGTCGTGTCGGCGGCGCCGTCGATGACCATCGCCCGGACCGTCTTCGGGAAAAGACTGGCCCAGGTCACACCGATCTCGCTGCCGTAGCTGAAGCCGAAGTAGCTGATCTTGTTCTCGCCCAGGCCGGTGCGGATCGCATCCATGTCGCCGGCGGTGTCAGCGGTGGAGACGAATGGCAGGATCTTCGAGTTCTTGGCCACGCAATCCTTGCCGAACGTCGTCGCTGCATCGAGGAGGGCCTGCTTGTCGGTCGGCGTGTCCGGTGACGAATCGAGAGCGAAGAACTGGTCGTACTGATCGATGCAATCGACAGCGGGTACTGACTTGCCGGTACCGCGCGGATCCCACGCCACGACGTCGAAGTGGTCGAGCACATCCTGGCCGTAGACACGCGTCGCGAACTCGGCCAGATCGGTGCCCCCGTAGCCCGGGCCGCCGGGGTTGACGAGTAGCGAGCCGACCCGTTGGTCCTGCTTCTCGGCCAGATGTCGGACGAGGTAGAGCGTGAAGTTCCCGACTTCGGGATGCGCAGGATCGATCGGTACATCGAGATGGCCGGACTGCACGTTCTTGTCGCCACCGCTGATGGCGCTCCATCCGAAGGTCTTGGAGGTGTCCGGTGTCGGCCCGGCTGCGGTCGACGGATCGAACGACGCGGGCGTCGGTGTGCTGGCGGCTGGTGTGCTGGCGGCTGGTGTGCTGGCGGCTGGTGTGCTGGCGGCTGGTGTGCTGGCGGCTGGTGTGCTGGCGGCTGGTGTGCTGGCGGCTG
>JAYTRT010000594.1:0-3741 GCA_043746045.1 Actinomycetota bacterium
GAGGTCCGGATCGTGTTGTGACTGTATTCGCTGGTCAGGTTGAGCGCCCCGACGACACCGAGCAGGAGAGCGGTGACGATCATCGTTCCCGTGACGAGACCAACGAGATCGTCCGCGCTCTGCTTCTTGTCGGACGTCAGCGCAGCAACGAGTGCAACGACGATCAGCGGAAATGCGGCGGCGATGATGCACAGCACGAAGTTGACGCGAACGGTGCGCAGCTTGATCCATTCGCTGCGCAGAACGTCCTTCACAGCCCACCTCGCGGAGCGGTCGGCGGTTCGAAGGGCTGCGATGGGGATGCAAGGGATGGCGGTGATGCAACTGATGGCGGTGATGCGATTGATGGAGGTGATGCGATTGATGGCGGTGGACTGGCCGGATTGCCGAACTCCGCTCCGCCAGGACCGGTCGAGCGGTATTCCTGTGAGCCGGCGGTGGCTTCGAGGAAGGCATCCTCCAACGAACCCTGCTGCGGCGAGAGCTCGTGCAACGTCATCTGCTGGCGACTCGCCAGTTCACCGATCTCGGCTGCGGAAGGCCCGATGACATCGATACCGCTGGCGTCGATCTCGGTCACGCGCGCGCCGCCGGAGCGGAGTTGGTCGGCGATCATCGCAATCTGGGGGCTGCGCACCCGGACCCAATGTCGCGCGTTGCGATTGACGAAATCGTCGACGCTTCCAGTATCGATCAGGCGACCCATGCCGATCACGACGAGATCATCGGCCATCTGCGCCATCTCGCTCAGCAGGTGGCTGCTGACGAGCACGGTCTTGCCCTGGCTGGCGAGGTGGACGAGGACGTCGCGAATCCAGCGGATGCCCTCCGGGTCGAGACCGTTGGCCGGCTCGTCGAGGATGATGATCTTCGGATCGCCGAGCAGAACGCTGGCCAGTCCGAGACGCTGTTTCATGCCCAGCGAATAGGTGCCGACCCGACGCCTGGCGACCTCGGTGAGGCCGACGAGCGCGAGCACCTCGTCGACTCTGGCATCCTTGATCCCGTTCGACGCGGCGATCATGCGGAGGTGGTTGCGACCCTGGCGGCCGGGGTGCACATATCCGGCATCGAGCAGCGCACCGACTTCGAACAGTGGCTTGCGCATCGTGTCGTACTTGCGGCCGTCGAACATCGCAGTACCGGAGTCGGGACGGTCGAGAGCCAACATGCACCTCATCGACGTGCTCTTGCCCGAGCCGTTGGGGCCGAGGAATCCGGTGACCCGTCCGGGGCGAACGTCGAAGCTGAGGTCGTTGACCGCAAGTGTTCGGCCGAATCGCTTGGTCAGGCCGCGAACTTCGATCATGAGCCGGACGAAGCCCTCGACGCGATGTAGCGACTGGCCATGGTCTCCGGGCTGACGTTGTTCTTGGCCATCGCCGAGAGCATCACACGCAGGGTCGGGGTGGTCAGTGCCTGACTGATCTGGTCGACGAGTTGGGACACGCCCGGAGTGTACGCGGCCTTGGTGAGCACCGGAATGACGCCATTGTTCGGAATCCAGTTCTTGTCGTCGTCCATCTCGACAGCATCGGCCGGCATCGTGACGTCGAGGCTGTTGAAGGCCCCACAGTCGGCAGCGGCCATTTCACTGGCCGGAATGGTCGTGGTGGTCGTCGGCTGCTCAGGGGTCGGGCCGACGACGGTGGTCGTCGGGGCAGCGGTGGTGGTCGGCGCGATGGTGGTGCTGACGGACGTGTTGATGGTGGTGGTCGGAGCCGTGATTGCCCCGCCGACCTTGGCCGGATCGAGCGGGATGAACTCCTTGAAGTTCACGTTGCCGTACACCTTCTGCAAGCCCGGTAGGCCGAACGGGGTATCCGTCTTGAACGAGGCCGGACCAGCGAGGCGCAGAACGTCGGCGGCGCGGGCGACGTCGCTGAGTGTCTTCAAGGAACCTGTTGTGGACGCCGCTGCAGTGCAGGCGAGGACCGGCTTGTCCTCGGCGTCGGAGGCTGCACCGACCTGCAACGTGGCCGGCAGGATCTCGCCGATCTGATTGCTCTGCAGGTTGATCGCGGTTGCCGAGGCCTGACCCGGCGTTGGCACCGTGGTGCCCGTCGAACCCAACCCGGTCGTCGACGTCGCACCCGCCGGGATGTCGGACGAGTTGACCGTCACATCGGGAAGCGCTGTCGTGGTGGGCGTGATCGTGGTGGTCACTCCGGCCTTTGTGGAAGTGGTCGGCGTGGAAGTGGTCGGCGTGGAGGTGGTCGTCGTGGCGTTCGTGCGGCTGATCAGGCTGTGCGACGAGTTGCTTGTCGACGTGTTGCCGGTCGATGTGTTGCCGGTCGTGCTGCTGGTCGGTGTGCTGCTGGTGGTGGTCTGACCGGGCGACGTCGTCGTGGGTGCTGACGTCGTCGAGGTGTTCGCCGCTGCCGGCTCGTTCGCAGCGAGGTATCTCAGCAGGTCACCGGTGTGGGTGATGAACAGGTCGGCGACCCCCGCTTTGAGGGCTGCGTATCCGGCTGCGAGATCCGCCACCGGGTCGCGACGGGCGACGCGGAACCCGCCCTTTTCCAGGGATTGGGCGTAGATCTCGGTCAGCAGTTTGCTCTGGTTGTCGTTCTCGGAGATGACGGTCACGGTTTGCGCGACACTGGACGTCGAGGTGCTGGAACTGCTCTTGCACGAGGCCAGACCAAGCGCGGTCAGAACCGTGACACACGCGCCGATGCGTGTGAAGTAGCTGGTGTTGATCATGGAACCCTTCGATCGTTCTGCCGAACGAGAGGTCAGATGCCCCCCGCGAACGTGTCGATCATCAATCGGACATCGTCGGCCAAAGGATACAGAATGGGGCACGTACAACCGGTCGCGACGTATTCGGCGACTTTGGCCCTGACCTCGTCGGGCTCGCCGCTGGCGGTGATCATCTGGACGATGTCGTCCGGAACCATCCTGCTCGCCGCGACCACCTGGTCGTGGGTGGCCGGCCAGGTGAGCACCGTGCCGATCTCGTCCAACAGCTCTTGCGGGACGCCGGACGCCTTCATGATGTGCGGCTGCTGGCCGAGGTACTGGGTGACGAGCAGGCGGGCATTGTCCAGCGCCTTGGCGCGGTCGTTGTCGACCGAACACACGACCAGTTGGGGCCGGTCGATGTCGTCGATGGTCCGCCCACCCTTGGCTGCGCCTCGGGTCAGGGCGTCGATCGCGCCGACGTTGTAGGCGGGTGAGACGAGGTAGTTGAGGACAGCGCCGTCGGCGATCTCGCCGGTCAGCTCCATCATCTGCAGGCCGGTCGCACCGATGTAGATCGGTACGTCCTTCGGCCGCCGCTCCTGGTGGACATAGTCGAGCTCGACCCCGTCGAGGTGCACGTAGTAGCCGTCGAACGTGACGGTCTCGTTGTTGAGCAGCGCACGAACAACGGTGACGATCTCGCGCATCACGGTCAGCGGGCGCAGTCGTTCGATGCCGACTTTGGCGGCCAACGGATCCCACCAGGCGCCGAGTCCACAGATCATCCGACCGGGGGCGAGGTCGTCGAGGGTGCTGAACGTGCTCGCCAGGCGGGCCGGGTTGCGGGTCCAGCAATCGATCACCCCCGATCCGATCTTGATCCGGTCCGTCGTTGCTCCGAACGCCGCCATCGGAACCACGGCGTCGCGCACGAGGCGGCTGTCGGCCTGCCAGACGGCGTCGAAGCCCTTGTGCTCGGCGTAACGGACGAGTTCGATTCCCTCGGCGATCGTGTGCGCGTCCTGCAGGTACAGGGCAACTGGTGTGGTCATT
>JAYTRT010000595.1:0-3732 GCA_043746045.1 Actinomycetota bacterium
CGTCGAACCCGGTGTCGATTTCGACGTGATGGCCGAGCTCGCCGACATCATCCCCAGCCGCCTGTTCTGCTGGATGATGGGTGTACCGGACGGCGATGCACCAGCGCTCGCGCGATTGTCGAAGGTGCTGCTCACGGTGTTCACCGCGACCAGCGACATGGTCGCGCCGGTGCGGGCAGCGAAGGCCGAATTGGCCCGATACACACGTGAGCTGCTCATGTGGAAACGCGCCGTGCCCGGCGACGATCTGGCCAGCATGTTGAGCGCCGCCGAAGCGACCGGATCACTGCAGGAGGAGGACGTTTTCTACCTGCTCGAGGAGTTGCTGAGTGCCTCCGTCGACAACACGGCCAACACCGCGGGACTGTGTGTGTGGACGTTGGCCACACACCCGCCGCAGTGGTCGATGTTGCACCGGCAGCCGGATCTGTTGGCCAACGCGGTGGAGGAATGCGGTCGGTTCCAGCCGGCCATCCGGCACACGATCAAGTACGCGATCGATGACACGGTCATCGAAGGAACGACGGTTGCAGCAGGCGAGTTCGTGACGATCCGCATCGCCGCTGCACACCGCGACCCCGCCGTTTTCGACGACCCGCACCGCCTGGACATCGAGCGCAAGCCGGCCAAGCCTCAGCTCGCATTCGGTGCCGGCCGCCACTACTGCCTGGGCGCCGCGCTGGGCAAGATGGAAGTGCAGGAGATCGTGCGCGGCCTCGTTTCGCGCTGGCCGTCGTGCGAGCCCGGGGAGGGCGTGAGCATGAACCTCAACGGGGCCGGCATCGTCTTCGCGCTTCCCGTTCGCCTGCTCACGACTGGACCCACATGACCGACAACTGGAACCGACCGATCCCGCACTGGTCCACCGATCCGTTCGCCTCGCGGACGACGATCCACGGCATCGCCAGCGACGAAGTCCGGTCCGCACTGCACAAGCACGTCCGCGCGGGTCGGGTCGAGCAAGCAGTGCGATCAGCAATCGAAATGGCGCGTACCGATGCCGAACACGAAGCCGAGATGTGGCGGCGGTTGCAGGTGCTGGCAGCGGAGGACGTCGGCATGGGCGATCCGATGGCGATCGTGATCGTCCGTTCGCTGCACGAGGCAGCGCTCGACACCGACGAGGGTTCGTACGACCGTCTCGTCTACAGCGCACAGGCCGCCGGCTATCTCGCCGGCAGCCAGAAGAACCCGGTCTACGGAGAACTGATGCAAGTGGTGCTGCACGAGGAACTGGCCCCCGACATCCCCGATGAAGCGCTGTGCGTGCACACCCGGCGCGGCCAGGAGGCCGGTCGCACGATGTACGACTGGTTCGTCACGGGCACCGCCATCGAGCCGGAAGTGCCCGGCCGCGACACCACGCATCGTGATCAACTGGTCGAGATCTATCGCCGCCTCGATCCGCCGCTCGACGGCTGAAAATGAGTGATGGGCCGACGGGGAAGGGCCTTTGCGCGCGAGACTTCGTCGTCCTTCGACAGGAAAGAGCGCACCATGATCCGGCACCTCCGTTCGAACAGTCCGCTCTGGCGGAGCCGATACGCGGCCTTCGGCGCGGCGGTTGCTGTGACGATCAGCGGTGGGGCGATCGCCGTGACGATGGCAGCGGGTTCGGACCCGGCGCCGAGCAGCTTCGTACCGATCAGTCCCTGCCGAATCATGGACACCCGCTCGACCAGTCCCATTGGTCCGCGTACGACACCCCTCATCGGCGGCCAGACATACACGATCCAGGTACTGGGCAGCAACGGCAACTGCGTCCTCCCGGCCGGCGCAACGGCGGTCAACGCGAACGTCACTGCCGTCAATCCGACCAGTACCGGCTTCCTCACGATCTGGCCGAGTACGAGCACCCAGCCGTTGGCCTCGTCGTTGAACTGGGTTGCCGGCCAGGCGCCGACGCCGAACTCGGTGAACGTCGCGATCGGCTCGACGGGTCAGGTCAGCTTCTTCGCCAACGGCGGCACCGTCGATCTGATCGCCGATGTCACCGGCTACTTCGTCCCCGGTGGAGCGGGAGCCAAGGGTGATACCGGCCCGCAAGGTCCGCAAGGCCAACAGGGCCCGCTAGGCCCGCAGGGTTTCCAGGGCCCCGCTCAGCTGGCCGGGTTTCAGACGGTCACCGGCACATCGCCGTCGATCACAGCCAACAACGTCGGTTTCGAAACCCTCAACTGCCCGGTCGGCAAGGCCGCCGTCGGGGGCGGCTTCTCGGGGGTGATGTCAGTGCTCGAGTCGCAACCAGCAGACCCGGGCGGGCTCGGCTACTCGACGCAATGGTCCGTCGTCTTCTTCAACAACACGAACGGGCCGCACGCCGGCGATGCGTTTGTGATCTGCGTCAACAAGGTTCCGTAGGGGGGTCCCCGACGGCTGAGTCGCCGGTCTCGGTCAGCGGTTCCAGGGGGCGAACGGCGATGCGGCGCCCTCGCCGCCGGTGAGCACGTCGACACCGGTGTCGGTGACGAGCAACATGTGCTCGAACTGAGCGGTGCGCTTACCGTCGGCGGTGACCGCGGTCCAGTCGTCGTCCCACATCTTGTGCTGCCACGTGCCCAGGGTGATCATCGGCTCGATCGTGAACGTCATCCCCGGCCGCATGATGACCGTGTCGCCGCGGGTGTCGTAGTAGTGCAGGATCTGGAGGTCGGTGTGGAACTGCTCGCCGATGCCGTGGCCGACGAACGCACGGACCACGCCGTAGTGGTGCTTCTTGGCGTGGTCCTCGATCGCCTTGCCGATGTCGCTGAGGGGCCGGTCGGGACGGACGGCCTCGATGCCCTTCCACATGCATTCCTCGGTAACGGCGATCAGTTGGCGGCTGGCGGGGTCGACGTTCCCTGCGAAGAACGTGGCGTTCGTGTCGCCGTGCACGCCACCGAGATACGTGGTCACGTCGATGTTGACGATGTCGCCATCCAACAGAGCGCGGCTGTCGGGGATGCCGTGACAGATCACTTCGTTGACGCTGGTGCACACGCTCTTGCGGTAGCCGTGGTAGTTCAGCGGGCTCGGGTACGAGTCGCGGTCGATGCACAACTGGTGTACGTATTCGTCGATCTGTTCGGTGGTGACGCCGGGGGCGACCATCTCGCCGGCGAGGCGCAACACCTCGGCCGCGACCTTGCCCGCCACCCGCATCTTGTCGATGATCTCCGGTGACTTGACCCGCGACTCGTTCCAGCGCTCGACCCGACCGGTGTCGGCGTAGGAGGGACGGTCGATGTGCGCCGGGACCGGTCGGTACGGACTGATCTCGCCGGGCAGAACACGACCCTCGGACGTCTTGTGGCAGCGCTTGTACTTGCGGCCACTGCCACACCAACACGCATCGTTGGCCTGGGGCAGCCGCTGGGGTGCGGACACGATCGACATATCACGATTCTACGGGCCGATCGCGGCTCGCAGCCTCGCGCCCGGCCGATGTGAGGTACCCCGAACATTTTTAGTTGCGATAGGACAGTAACTGCACTACCGTTCGGACAATTGCGGCGGTAGGAGCTGCGAATTTGTTTTCCGCTGGGGGCATCTCGAAGCACTCAGAGAGTTGGACAAGCGATCGTCGAACCAACGGCGACCACATGTGGGAAGGCGGAGTGCGATGGTCGACGGCGCAGTGACATCCTCGCAACGCGCTCGCGCTCGCCGCTCAGGGGCGCCAACCGCAGCAGCGGGGTCGTTGACGGCCGTTGCCTCGCGCGCCGCAACAGACAGTGCATCGGCTGGCGG
>JAYTRT010000596.1:0-3729 GCA_043746045.1 Actinomycetota bacterium
AGATCGTTCCGGCGCCGCCAGGGTGCGTCGCGAGCGCGCTCGCGATCGACGGATCGGTGATCATCGTCGCTGCCCCGGAATCGAGCACCGTCTGGTCACCGGCGTAGACGGGACAGACGTACGCGATCTCGCTGATGGTCATGGTCATGACGGGCGACGGCAGATCGGTGCGGCAGGTCGACCGATTGGCCGCAGGAGCCGGCGGTGCATCGACCATGACGCGACCTGGCGGATCGATTCGCACTGCAGGAGCGAGCGTCGAGTTCGATGCCGTCCCGGTGGGCTGGTCGATCAGGGACAGGACGTGAGCACCGGCGTTCGCGCCGCTCACGAACAGTCCGAGCACGATTCCGACGGTTGCGACGGCCACGACCAGGCAAAGGACCGTGCGGGCGAGTCCTCGGTTGCTGTTCATCGCGCTCCCTTTCCGGCAACGGGCGCGACAGGATTGTCAGAGTGGCTCCGCAGCCGAGGGGTGGGTTCGCAGTAGCTCACCGCCCGGACAAGCGACCAGATAAGTCTCGCGGATCACAGCTTCCCTCTCGCCTGGCACCGTAGCGGTTGACCCGAGAAATGTGTTCAAGTTGATGCAGATCTTGCCGATACGGCGCTCAGACCGGATTCGCGCTGTGCGGTGGTTGCCCGCCGATGTCGAGGTGATCGCCGAGTGTCGGGCCGCCGTAGAGCTTGCCGCTGCCGGAGGTGCACCCGAGTCGGACCGCTAGGGCGTGATGTGGTTCGTCGGCCACGTCCTCGATCCAGACCGGGATCGCCAACTCGATGCCGAGCGCGATGATGTCGAGAGCAGAGTTCTCTCCGGCGAAGAATGTCGGCGCGGTCTCGAGCATCGAGCTGTCGATGGCCAATGCATCGACGTTGAATCGGCGCAGGTTGGCAGCGGTCGCCCATCCGGAGCCGAGTCCTCCGACAGCGATGCGGGCCCCGGCGATCGCCAATGATTGCAGAGCATCGATGGTCTCCGTGGTCGCAAGCTCGAGTTCGGCTTCTTGCAACGTGAGCCACAGTCTGCTTCCGGCCACTCCGAGCCGGACGACGACCGGAGCGAGTACATCGAGGAAACGTTGATCGGCGAGCTGGCTCGCGGTCACGTCGATGAACAACTCGATCGATCGTCCGGCGCGATGCCACCGCT
This sequence comes from Actinomycetota bacterium, assembly GCA_043746045.1. Lineage (GTDB taxonomy): Bacteria > Actinomycetota > Acidimicrobiia > Acidimicrobiales > Ilumatobacteraceae > WLMZ01. Next base: position 1,154 of record JAYTRT010000596.1, read on the forward strand.
CGAACTGCAGGAATGCGGTGGGGTAGACGTATCGGGCCAAATCGCCCAACGCGTTCGCGCTCTCGACGTCGCTGATGAAATCGGCGAGATCCCAGGTCCCGCCGTCGGGACGGAGCCATCGAACACGCACGTTGACGCCCGTGACACGACGGTCGTTCAGCCGAACGACGGGCTCGTAGTAGACGACGAATTCGTTGCGATCGACGGCGCGCTGGACATCGGACCAGTTGGATGTGTCGTGGCCGAGCGCAGGGAGCACAGTTGCTCGCTCGCGCTGCGGACGGTTGACGGCGACGATGGCGGTGACTGCTCCGGCGTCATCGCAGATCACATTGACCGTGGTCACCACCTCGACGATCGTGCCGGCTCGCGTGACGTGGTTGGCGTCGGCGCTCCACCGACCCGACCGCTCCACCTCCGCGCGCACGGACGCGAGATCGAACGGTGAGAGCGATCGAACGACATTTTGCATGGTGTGTCCGAGGACCTCGCGCTCGGACCATCCATACAGGCGCTCGGCCGCGGGATTCCAGCTGAGCACATGGAGATCGGGGTCGGTGACGATCATGGCATCGGACACTTCGTTGACGACGCCGTGCACCAGTTGACGCATCAGGTGTGGTGGATCGATGATCTCGCGAACGCTGACGATGACCGCCGGCAGCGCGCCGAAGTCGCCGTCTTCGGATCGGATCATCGTGACGACTTCGGCGCCGGTCATCGTCCGCAGCGCGATCACTTGGGGGCCCGGCTCGTGACCGGACGCGCGCATCTCGAGTCGCGCTTGCGCCGCAGGTTGCGACGACGGCGCCACGACGTCGAGGATGTCGAGGCCGATGACGTCGTCAGGTTGGCTTGCCATCATCATGTCGAGCATGCCTGCATCTGCAGCGACGATGTGGGTGTCGTCATGGATGAACTCTCCCGACCGTGGGTCGGTCTCGGCGTTCGATCCCTCGCCATTCGATTCGCCCAGAGACGGCTCGAACCGGTATCCGACACCGCGAACTGTCTGAAGCAGACGCGGGTTCGACGGATCGACCTCGATCTTGGACCGCAGCCGATAGATGTGCTCGGTGACGGTCGCTGAGTTCTGCCAGTCCGGTTCCGAATGCCAGACCTCGCGAAGCAGCCGAGCGCGACTGAAGGCCTGGCCGGCGTTGGACGACAAGAAGGCGAGCAGATCGAACTCCTTCGCGGACACGTCGACGTCCCGCCCTCTGATCGTCACGGTTCGGGCGTTGAGCTGCAGCTCGAGCGCACCGAAACGCAAGACGTTGGCGGGCTGACCGGGGGTGTCGTCGCGTCGATCGCTGATGCGTGTGAGTTCGACAACGGCTTGGCCGACTGCGGTGGCGCCGTCTCGGGCTGATTGGGGAACGTCGACGTGGTCATCGTGGAATGACGTGCTGGAGTGCGCACTGTGGAGCAGATCGTTCAGTTCGACGGCACGACGACGGAGGTCGAGCATCGCGCCCGCCTGGTCGGCGAGCATCGTGAGCTGTGCGACCTGCTCGTCGGTGAAGGTGCGGGGCACCGTGTCGAGCACACAGAGAGTTCCGAGCGGGAGGCCTTCGCGACTTCGAATCGGGATACCAGCGTACGATCGGATGCTCGGGACGCCAGTCACGAGCGGGTTGCTGGCGAATCGTTCATCGAGCCAGGTGTCGTGCACCAGGAACGGCTCGCGGGGTCGTGCGATGGCGTGGTTGCAGAACGAAACCTCGCGAGACGTCTCGGTGACGTCGATTCCGATCCGAGCCTTGAACCACTGACGATTGCTGTCCAGCAGCGACACCATGCCCATCGGTGTCGCCAGGATCTGAGTCGCCAGCCGGACCACCGAGTCGAACGCCGGATCGACCGCCGTGTCCAAGATCTTGCACGCGCAGAGGGCGCTCATCCGCTGGCCTTCATCGAACGCTGCATTCCGAGATGAAGTCGGCTGAACGGTGCCACGGCCCATCCCGTACTCCGCAACGAGTTCGTCGAAGGGCAGGGCCCGGTTGAACAGCCATCCCTGCGCGAGCCGGCAGTCGAGAGCGACCAGCTGATCGCGCTGGGACTCTGTTTCGACCCCTTCGGCAATCACCTGCAGACCGAGTTCTCGGGCGAGATTGATCACCGAGCGAACAATCGCGGTGTCACTCGCGTCGATACCGAGGCCGCTGACGAAGGTCGTGTCGATCTTGAGCGCATCGACAGGCAGCCGGGTGAGGTACTGGAACGTGGCGTAGCCGGTGCCGAAGTCGTCGATGACGAGGTGCACACCGAGGTCGTGCAGCCGATGCAGCGGCGCAAGAGCGCGATCGTCCAACAGGACGCTCTCGGTGACCTCGATCCACATCCGGTCCGGATCGATGTCGTGTGCGGCGAGAACTTCGGCGACGTCGTGGGTGAGCTCGGGATCGCGCAGCTGGGCGACGGACATGTTCACGCTGACCTCGGCATCGATTCCGTGCTCGGCGAGTCGAACGAGATCGGCACACGACCGATCGAAGATCCATGCGCCCAGCTCGCCGATCGTCGCCGAACGCTCGGCCAGCGGGATGAACTCCACCGGCGAAATGGCGCCG
>JAYTRT010000597.1:0-3723 GCA_043746045.1 Actinomycetota bacterium
CCCGGATCCGCGAGGAGTACGTGCATCGCAAGGACTCGACCGCGGCCGTGATCGAAGGCATCTCAGCAACGGCACGGGTCATCACCTCGGCAGCGTTGATCATGATCTGCGTGTTCGGCTCCTTCGTGCTCGGTGACGATCCGACGATCAAGATGTTCGGCATCGGCCTCGGCGTTGCCGTGCTGATCGACGCCACCCTGGTCCGCACCGTCTTGGTCCCGGCGACGATGAAACTGCTCGGCGACTGGAACTGGTGGCTGCCGGGCTGGCTCGACAGACTGCTCCCGAACCTCGACGTCGAGGGCGGCGTCGGACTACCCGAGCCGGAGTACGAAGCAGGTCGGGCGCCGACCAGCGACAATCGCGAACCCGTCCTCGTCTGAACGCCTTGGAGGTTTTGCCGCACCGGAGGGTCTCCGACCCACCCGGGTGAGCGGCAAAACCTCCGCTGCGCAAAGCCTCCGACGGGGCTACAGGGCGGCGATTGCGTCGGCCGTGGCGATTGCTCGGCGGGCATTGACCACGTGCAGGTTCTCGATCATCCGGCCGTCGACGGTGACGACACCTCGGCCCTCGCGCAGGCCTTCCTCGAAGGCCTCGATGACGCGTCGAGCATGATCCACTTCGTCGGCCGACGGCGCCCAGACCTCGTTCGTGACGTCCACCTGGCCCGGGTGGATGAGGGTCTTGCCGTCGAAGCCCATCTCCATCCCCTGCAGGCATTCCGTGCGGAAACCCTCGAGGTCCTTGACGTCGTTGTAGACGCCGTCGAGGATGACCTTGCCCGATTCACGCGCGGCCGCCAAGGCAACGGCCAGGTGCGGCAACAGTGGATGACGGCCGGGCACCAGCGCAGCGCGCAGTTCTCGGGCGAGATCGTTGGTGCCCATCACCAGAACCGAGACACGCGGGTGGGCGGCGATCGCGCGGACATCGAAGATGGCGGTCGGCGTCTCGATCATCGCCCAGATCGTCATCGTCGCCGGCGCGCCCGATTCATCGAGGATCTGCGAGACACGGTCGACCGTTGCAGTCGATGCCACTTTCGGGATGACCACCGCAGCGGCGCCCGATGACGCCGCTGCGGCAAGGTCGTGTTCGCCCCATTCGGTGTCGAGTCCGTTGCAGCGGATGGTCAACTCGCGCTGCCCGTACTCGCCCGAGGCAGCGGCGCTGACAGCATTGGCTCGCGCCGATGGCTTCGAATCGGGAGCGACTGCATCTTCGAGATCGAAGATGATCGCGTCGGCCGCCAACGTCTTGGCCTTCTCCAACGCACGTTCGTTGGCGGCAGGCATGTACAGGACCGAGCGGCGGGGGCGCAGCGAATCATCGGTGGCGGCAGCGTCCACGATCATCCGCCGAACCCGTACGAGGCGGCCAGCTCAGGATCACGCGCAGCCAGATCATGAGCGAGTTGGACAACGACCTTGCACTGCTTCACAGACGCATCGTCCTCCATCTTTCCGTCGATCATCAACGCACCCGTTCCGTCACCCATCGCGTCGATGATCCGTTGCGCCGCGGTCACGTCGGCGGGGCGCGGACTGAACACACGCTTGGCGACCTCGATCTGGTCCGGGTGAAGGCTCCATGCGCCGACGCAGCCGAGCAGGTAGGCGTTGCGGAACTGGTCCTCGCACGCAACGAGATCCTTGATGTCGCCGAACGGTCCGTAGAACGGCAGGATCCCGAAGGTGACGCACGCGTCGACCATCCGCGAGATCGTGTAGTGCCAGAGGTCCTGCTGATAGGTCGGCCGGGAGGCCGTTGGATCGTCGGGATTCGGATCGGCGCGAACGAGATAGTCGGGATGGCCTCCACCGACGCGGGTGGTCTTCATCCGCCGGTTCGCGGCGAGGTCGGCCGGGCCGAGACAGATGCCCTGCATCCGGGGAGACGCGCCACAGATCGCCTCGATGTTGGCCACCCCACGGGCGGTCTCGAGGATGGCGTGGATCAGCAACGGCTTCTTCAAACCGGCCTTGGCCTCCAACTGGGCGAGGAGTCGGTCGACGTAGTGGATGTCCTCCGGGCCCTCGACCTTCGGGACCATGATCACGTCGAGCTTGTCGCCGATCTCGGCGACGAGTGTCGTCAGATCGTCGAGCGCCCACGGCGAGTCGAGACTGTTGATGCGCGTCCACAGTTGGGTCTGGCCCATGTCCAACGTTCGCCCGACCTCGACCAAGCCCGCGCGAGCGGCTTCCTTGTCGGTCATCGGAATCGCGTCCTCGAGGTTGCCGAGGAGGATGTCGACCTTGCCGACGATTTCGGGGAGCTTGGCCACGACCTTCGCGTTCTGGGGCGGGAAGAAATGAACCACGCGACTCGGTCTGAACGGAATCTCACGGACCGGTTCCGGGGCACCAACGGCGAGTGGCTTGAAGAAATCGCGAGGACTACGCACGGATGCACTGTAGTTCTGGTCGTGTTGGCGCCTCAATCGCTGCCTCGTCCGGGTAACTTGCCCGATCGTGACAGAACTTCGCCCGGTGACCGACTTCGACGCGATCCTGTTCGATGCCGGCGGAATCCTCGTGCTGCCCGACCCAACGGTCCTCGGACCATTGCTCGCGCCGTACGGTGGAGATCCGTCCGTTGCCGCGCACGTCCGCGCCCATTACCGCGGGATGGCCGTCAAGTCGTCGGCCGGGAGCGGCGAGGCCTTCTGGGACGAATACAACGTCGCGTACTGCGAGTCGATCGGTGTCCCGGACTTCGACGTGCACTATGCGGCGGCTGTTCTGGAGCGGACCAGGAACGCATACACATGGCGCTGGCCGATTCCTGATTCGGTCGAAGCATTGCAGCGGTTCACGGCCGCTGGCATCCCGATGGGTGTGGTGTCGAATGCGAGTGGACAGGTGGAGGAGGCGCTGCGGCGGGCAGGGGTGTGCCAGCTCGGACCGGGTCTGTTCACCGAGATGCGGGTCATCATCGACAGTCACCACGTCGGCGTCGCCAAGCCCGATCCACGGATCTTCGAGTTCGCGTTCGCTGCGTTCGCCGACATCGTTCCGGAGCGGATTGCGTTCATCGGTGACTCGGTCACGATGGACATCGGCGGCGGCAGGGCTGCCGGGCTGCACTCGATCCTGCTGGACCCGTACGACGATCACGTCGAGGCCGACTTTCCACGTATCCACTCGCTGCACGAACTGCTGACGTTCGAGCCCAGTGAGAGCGGGCCCCCGACCTCTTCATCGCATGCTGGGAGTTGATGGCGCGGTGTGCGCACTGCGCTGAACGTGCTCCGTGCGTTCGGTGCGAGCGATTCCGGCACGGCCGCTACTGTCACGGTGGGGTTGTTCTGGAACAAGGGGATTTCGATGGCCGCTCGGCGCGTTTCGATGATGGCGGCGTTTGCGGCGTTGGCAATGGTTGCTGTTGCATGCAGCAGTTCGACCCCGACGACGGCCCCGACACCGGCCCCAACGACGGTGACGTCACCAACGACGGTGGCCCCCCCGACGGCGGTGAGCGGGTCCACTGTTCCAACGGCAACCACCGGCGAGACCGGGGCCGGCCCGGCGAGTTCGACCACAGCGGTGCCGCCGACATCATCGACCCTGCCGGCGGCGAACGTACTGCTCGTCGGCACCTACAAGGGCGTGGCGGGGAAGTACCAGACGATTCAGGCCGCGGTCGACGCGGCGAAGTCCGGCGACTGGATCCTCGTCGCGCCGGGTGACTACCACGAACGCTTCGACTATTCGAGTC
>JAYTRT010000598.1:0-11435 GCA_043746045.1 Actinomycetota bacterium
TGTCGTCGGGGAGCACCGTTAACCTCGTCGCGATGAGAATCGGTGTCGTCGGTGCAACAGGTCAGGTCGGTTCGGTGATGCGCGCGATCCTCGCGGAGCGGAACTTCCCGGTCACCGAGATGCGCTATTTCGCGTCGGCTCGTTCGGCCGGGACCACTCTGGCGTGGGGTGACGAGCAGATCACGGTCGAAGATGCTGCGCTCGCCGATCCGACCGGGCTCGACATCGCCCTGTTCTCGTCGGGTGCCACCTCGGCTCGGGAACTGGCGCCGAAGTTCGCAGCCGCCGGCGTGATCGTCATCGACAACTCGTCGGCATTCCGGATGGATCCCGACGTTCCCCTGATCGTCAGCGAAGTGAATCCCGAGCAGATCGCCAACGCGCGCAAGGGCATCATCGCCAACCCGAACTGCACGACGATGGCTGCGATGCCGGTGCTCAAGCCGTTGCACGACGAAGCGGGGCTGGTGCGGATCATCGCCAGCACGTATCAAGCGGTCAGCGGTGGCGGGTTGGCCGGCGTGGACGAACTCGACAAGCAGGCCCGCGAAGTGGTGGATCAGGCCCGCGAGTTCACGTTCAACGGCAGCGCCGTGACCATGCCGACCCCGACCAAGTTCGCCAAGCCGATTGCGTTCAACGTCTTGCCGCTGGCCGGCAAGATCGTCGACGACGGTTCGTTCGAGACCGACGAAGAGCAGAAGCTGCGCAACGAGAGCCGCAAGATCCTCGACATCCCCGGCCTGCTCGTCAGCGGCACATGCGTCCGTGTTCCGGTGTTCACCGGGCACAGCATCAGCATCAACGCCGAGTTCGAGCGTCCGATCAGTGTCGGCCGGGCGACCGAACTGCTGGCTACGGCACCTGGTGTCGAACTCTCCGACGTCCCGACGCCCTTGGAGGCGGCCGGCAAGGACCCGAGCTACGTCGGTCGGACCCGTGTCGACGAGGGTGTTGCCGACGGCCGTGGTCTGGTGCTGTTCCTCAGCAACGACAACCTGCGTAAGGGCGCGGCGCTGAACGCCGTTCAGATTGCCGAGCTGTACATCCGCTGACTGCGATGTCAGCCGATCAGTTCGTTCAACTCGTCGCGTAGGTCGAGGAAGCGTGGATCGCGTTTGATCGCTGCGCCACGTGAGCGGCCGAACGGCACCTCGACCTCCTCGGCGATTCGACCGGGTCGAGCAGACATCACATAGACGCGACTGGACAGGTAGATCGCTTCGTCGACGTCGTGGGTGACCATCAGGATGGTCGCGCCGAGCTGCTTCCAGATCGTCAGCAGGAAGTCCTGGAGGTGCCGTTTGGTCTGCGCGTCGAGGGCGCCGAACGGTTCGTCGAGCAGGAGCAGATCGGGTTCCGGAGCCAAGGCCCTGGCGATCGCGACCCGTTGCTTCATGCCGCCGGAGAGCTCCTTCGGGAGGGCCTCGCTGAAGTCGGCGAGTCCGACCACACCGATAAGCTCGTGCACTCGTTCAGCCCGCTTGGCCTTCGGCCAGTGAGCGACTTCGAGGCCGAAGGAGATGTTCTGGGCAACGGTCTTCCACGGGAACAGCGAGTATCCCTGGAAGACCATCCCCCGGTCGGCACCGGGACCGACGACGAGTTCGCCGTCGACGTGCACCACACCGGACGTCGGCTCCTCGAGCCCTCCGACGATCGACAGCAGCGTGGACTTGCCGCACCCGGACGCACCGACGAGGCAGACCAGTTCGCCGGAATCGACGTGCAGGTCGACGGACTCCAGCGCCACCGTCCGGTTGCCGCGCCGGGAGAAAACTTTGGAGACGCCGCTGACCTCGAGCTTCACGGTCGCGCCCACGGGGAGGTGACGTTGCGGAACCAACGCAAGAACACATCGCTGAACAGACCGATCAGGCCGAACACGACCAACAGCGCGAACATCGTGTCGACGGCTCGGAAGCGTTGGGCGCGGATGATCTGGAACGCCAAGCCCTTGTCGGCGGCGAGGATCTCGGCGACGACGAGCATCAGCCACGCCGCAGCGAGGTTGATGCGCGCGACGTCGATGATGCCGGGGACGGAGTGGCGCAGGATGACCCGACGGAGAACGGTCGCCCTTCCGGCCCCCAGCGTGTACGAAGCGTTGAGCAGCTCACGCGGCACCGATCGAGCGACGTCGGCGATCATCAACACGTTGTAGAAGACCGTGCCGACGACGATCAGCCAGATCTTCGGCGTCTCGTCGATGCCGAGCCACAGAAGGAACAATGGTGTCAGCGCTGTCGCCGGAATGTATCGCAGGAACCCGATCTGTGCTTCGAAGTAGGCCTCCACCGAAGCAAAGGTTCCGATCGCCACTCCCAGCACCACGCCGATCACGACGGAGATGCTGTAACCGATCAGTACCCGCTTGACCGAGGCCCACAGATCGGTCGTCAGGACGCCCTTGGTCCGCAGACGCAGGAGCGCCGACCATGTCGCAGCGGGGGTCGGGAACAGCGATTTCGAGTTCGATGCGTGGGCGGCAATCGCCCACACACCGATGAAGATGGCCACGCCGATCGCGCCGAGTGCGATCTTCCAACCAACGGCCAGATTGCCTCTGATCCGGAGCATCGGCGTCTGCCGTCGCCCACGGACCGCTGTCGCCATCAGCCCGGAGCCGGATGATCGACGTACGACTTGGTGAACGACGAGTCGAACAGGTCGCTGACATCGGCCGTTGCGGTGGTCAGTCCGCTGCTGACCAGGAACGGGTCGATACGGCGAGCCATCTCGACGAGCGAGGTCGGGTCACCTTTGCGGTCGGCGAAGGCCGACAGTGCCTGGGTGGCCGTGAAGAGCGTCGTGCCTCCGGCAAGTGAGGTGTAGTCGGCGACGGAGAGTTGGGCGACGTCGGCCATGATCTTGATCGAAGCATCGGGGTTGGCGGCGATGTAGTCGAGGGTCATGTACCAGGCGTTGACGAGCTTCTGCATCGCAACGGTGTTCTTCGCCGCGTCGGCGGTGGCGACGAGATGGTCGGGGATCGTGCCAGGGAAGTCCTTCGAGCTGAACAGCACGTGTGATCCGGGCCGCCCGAGCGCCTGCAGCGTGAACGGTGCGAACACGGCTGCGCAGTCGAACTGGCCGCCGGCGAACGCGGCCGCGGCGGCGTCGGTCTTCACGCCCTGGAACTTGATGTCGTTCTGGGTCAGCCCGACGGTCGCCAATCCCTGCAGCAGCAGGAACTGATCGACAACGCCAGCCTCAGCGGCGATGGACTTGCCCTTCAAGCCGGCGATCGTGGTGATCGACTTGTCGCAGATCACGGCGTCGTTCCCTGTCGAGTTGTCACCGACCACGATGATCTTCTGCTTGGCACCGGAGGCGACGGCGAAGATCGTGTCGTTCAACGTCTGCGCGTTGACATCGAGCTGGCCGGCGACGAGTGCGTCGAGCGATGCGGTGTAGTCGACGAAGTACTTGAGGTTGACCTTCAAACCGGCCTTGGTGAAGATGCCCTCCTTGTCGGCAACGGCGAGCGGGAACCAACCCGGCCACGCGCTGTAGCCGATGGTCAAGGGCGTCAGATCGCCGGTCGTTGTCGCTGCCGAGCCGGCTGTCGATCCAACTGTGGATCCGCCGGTCGAGGCAGGTGTCGAAGCAGGTGTCGAAGCAGGTGTCGAGGCAGCTGTGGAGGCAGGTGTCGAAGCAGCTGTGGAGGCAGCGGCTGATGCCGTCGGCGCCACACTCGGCGTGGTCGACTTCGACGCACTGCTGCTGCTGCAACCGGCGAAGATCACTGCGGCGGCGAGCAATGGGGCCAGGGTCCGCACCTTGCTTCGACCGAAGCGGCTGTGCTTGTCATGCATCACGTGCGTCACGGTGTACTCCTCACGATGGACAGGACTCGATGAGCCCCCGACCCAACGTAGGAATCGACTGTTACGGCTGCATTTCGTCCCGAAGAACGGCGGGTGACCGTTTCAATAGAGTGTCGAAACCTCGCGGATCACATCGTCGACCGTGCGTCCCGAAGCCAGCAGGCCACCGACCACCACCGCTGCGAGCGCCTCTCCGATGGCTCGCGGCCTGCGCGAGGTGCCGAGTCGGAACCAGTTCTGCACCCCTTCGTCGTTCGAGAGGATGGTCAGGGTGGTCAATCGCGGATCGACCCGACGGAATTCGCCGGTCGCGATGCCCTGTGAAACCACCGAGCCGAGGCGCCGCTCGAGGCGTGCCCGTTCCTGCCAGTAGGCCGCGAACTGTGACCTGTCGCGCATCGCCACGCGATGGATCTCGTTGATGTCGAACGGCAGCGCGCACAGAGCACGCACGTCTCCGCAGATGAAGCGGTACACGCTGGAGGCCGCGCTCCCGCCGACGGCCAGGATTCCGTCGATCAGTTCGAGTGGCACGACGTTGGCTTGCGCGACCAGGGCTGCGACCACAGCGTCGCGGTTGGGGAAGTAGTAGTAGAGCGACGACTGCTTCAATCCGACCTCGGCTGCCAACCTCGACATGGTCGTGTTCTCGAGGCCGCGTTCCTGGAACAAGCGACTTGCGGCGGACAGGATCTCATCGGTCGGATCACCGACGACAGGACGTCCGTCGAGGCGTGGGCGGCCCGCGCGACGAGGAGGATCAGCAGCCGGCACGGCCACGATGGTACCCATCGCCATCGTTTCTGATGTGTGAACTCTTGAACCGTCGCTTGCATCGAGGCCTGGTTTCGATGCAGCATCGAAACATGATCGCCGATGAGCACGGCTCGACAGTGGCAGACACCCGCAGCTTGGCCGGGGCGCGCGACCACGCCCGAAGCCTGGCGGGCGACACCCCCGAGACCGTTGATGTCCCTGACGATGCACCCGGCGCGGTCGGGGCCAAGATCGTCTGGTCCGAAACCCTCGACGGCGGTGGCTACAGCTCGCGCCGTGTCCTGCGTGGCACCGTCGTCCGGTTCGAGGACCTGCAGGGCGACGCCTGCCTGCAACTGCTCGTGCACAATGCCCAGCAGCCGGCCGAGCGACTCAACGTGGCCGACACCGTCAAGGTGCAGTGGCAGGCGTACCTGGGCGAAGGTGCACTGCTCCTGTCGGACATGGGTCGAGCGATGATGACGATCATCGCCGACACGAGTGCCAGGCACGACTGCCTGTGCGGATGTTCCAGTCGACGGACCAACAGCGACAGGTACGGCGAGGGCGTCGTCAGTGGGCGACATCCGAGTGGCCGCGATCTGCTCGCCCTTGGTCTGGCCAAGTTCGGGCTGTCCAAGCGCGACGTGGCTCCGAACATCAACCTGTTCAAGTCGGTCCGCGTCGACGACGGCGGAGCGCTCTCGCTCGACGGCGACGCCCGACCGGGAACCCACGTCCATCTGCGGGCCGAGATGGATCTGATCGTGACGGTCGCCAACACACCACACCCGCTGGACGAGCGAGTCGACTACACCGTCACCCCGGTGCGTTGCCTTGCTTGGCAGCCCGTCGATGCTTTCGGCGACGCCGGCCGCGACGTGTTTCGATCGGCCACGCCGGAACGGTCACGAGCCTTCGAGAACACCGACGACTACCTGCTCGGCGTACGACCATGAGCGTCGGCGTGATCTCCGATCAGGTGATTGCGGCACGGGCTCCGTGGTCGCAGATCCTCGAACGCGGTCAGACGCTGCGGATCACCGACCTCGGGGGCAATCAGGCCGTCGACTGCCTGCTGTACAACGCCGACGACACCACCGAGCGATATTCCGCCCACGACACGGTGGTCGCGCAGCGAAACATCTTCCTGGTGGCCGGCACACAGTTGATGTCGAACGAGCGTGCACCGATGATGACGATCACGACGACCACGTGTGCCTATCACGACACGATCGGCGGAGCCTGTAGCCGCGAGTCGAACACCTTGCGCTACGGACACCACACGGCGCACCAGCACGCGTGTGTCGACAACTTCCTGGACGAGGGCATGCGTCGCGGTTTGGACAAGCGCGACCTCGTTTCCAACATCAACTGGTTCATGAACGTTCCCGTCGCTCAGGACGGCACACTCGGCATCGTCGATGGCATCTCGGCTCCCGGTCTATCCGTCGAACTCCGCGCCGAGATGAACGTGCTCGTGCTGATCTCGAACTGTCCGCAGATCAACAACCCGTGCAACGGCTTCGACCCGACTCCGGTGCGTGTCGTCGTGCTCGAACCGTTCGGATGAGCGGTGGCCGGATCGAGGTGCTCGACGGTGGCGCGTTCACGACGGTGCAGGACGTACCGGGTCGCATCGGTTACTGGCACGTCGGCGTACCGCCGAACGGCCCGATGGACGATCTCGCCCACCGTCTCGTCAATGCCGTGGTCGGAAATTGTGACAGTGCGGCAGCACTCGAGCTGACGAGCAGCGGACCGACGCTGCGCTTCCCCGACGCTGCGTGCATCGCCGTCGGCGGCGCCTCGATGGAGATCGATGTCGACGGTCGTCGGGTCCAACCGTGGACACCGATCCGCGTTCCAGCGGGCTCCACCGTCGTCATCGGCGCGACCAACGGCCCCGGACTGCGCGCCTCGTTGGCCGTTCGCGGTGGCTTCGATTGCACGTCGTTCCTCGGCAGCCGGTCGACGTTCACGCTCGGTCGGTTCGGCGGTCACCACGGTCGGACAGTGACCGCCGGCGACGAACTGCGGGTCGGAAACGAGGTCGCCGGTCCGGTCGGAGAACTGCCGCCGGGTATGGCGCCGGTGCTGCAGACGAACTGGCAGATCGGTGTGCTCATCGGTCCGCACAGCACTCCCGAGTTCCTGACGGCGCCCGGTCTGGTTGCGCTCCTGCGAACCGAGTGGCAGGTGCACTTCAACTCGGCGCGGACCGGCATCCGGCTGATTGGTCCACGCCCCGAATGGGCTCGCCTCGACGGCGGTGACGCAGGGCTTCATCCGTCGAACATCCATGACACCGGTTACGCGATCGGCGCTGTCGATCTGACCGGAGACATGCCGGTGATCCTCGGACCGGACGGACCGAGCCTCGGAGGTTTCGTCTGTCCGGCCGTCGTTGCGGCTGCGGAGCGCTGGAAGCTCGGCCAACTCAGGCCGGGAGACACCGTCCGGCTGGTTCCGTGGTCGCCGGCGCAGGCACTGGATGCCGACCGGCGCCGGGCCGCAATGCTGGCCCGTTCGACGACCGCCATCGAACCACTGGCTCGGCCGACGTGGAACGCGGTGCCGTACGGGCAGGGCAGCGTCGACGACGCGGTGCTCGCCCGCACCGCTGCGACCGATGATGCCGCGGCCATCACATATCGACGGGCCGGCGACCGGTTCCTTCTCGTCGAGTACGGCGAGATGAGCCTGGACCTCGCCCTTCGGCTCCGTGTCCACTCGCTCGATCAGTGGGTCGGCGCGAACCTCACCCGGGGCGTGGTCGACGCGACTCCCGGTGTGCGCTCGTTGCTGGTCCAGGTCGACGGCGATCAGCTCACGGTCGAGGGCGCACTGAGCGCGTTGCAGTCCGCTGAACGCGAACTGCCGGACATCGCCGAACAATCGTTCGCGTCGCGGGTCGTCCATCTGCCGCTGTCGTGGGACGACCCGGCGACGCGCGAGGCGACCCTGCGATACATGAACGGTGTGCGCTCTGACGCCCCGTGGTGTCCCTGGAACATCGAGTTCATCCGTCGCATCAACGGACTCGACAGCGTCGACGATGTCCGCCGGATCGTGTTCGACGCGTCGTACCTCGTGCTCGGTCTGGGCGATGTGTATCTCGGCGCACCGGTGGCGACGCCGCTCGATCCGAGACACAGACTGGTGACCACGAAATACAATCCGGCCCGTACGTGGACTGCCGAGAACTCGGTCGGGATCGGTGGTGCCTACCTCTGCATCTATGGCATGGAAGGCCCCGGGGGCTACCAATTCGTCGGTCGAACCGTGCAGGTGTGGAACCAGCTCCAGCGTGGCCCGCACTTCGAGCAGCCGTGGTTGTTGCGGTCGTTCGATCAGCTGCGATGGTTTCCTGTCGAGGCCGACGAACTGCTCGAGATGCGGGTGGCACAAGAGCGTGGCGAGCTGGAGATCGAGACCGAGGAGTCGTCGTTCCGATTGCGTGATCACCAGCGCTTCCTGCACGACAACGCCAGCTCCATCGCGGCGTTCCGGTCGACACAGCAGGCGGCATTCCAGGCCGAACGAGATCAATGGGATCGGGACGGAGAGTTCACACGATGACGATCGACGTAGGGGGATGGAGCATCGGACAGTTCCGCGATGCGTACCGGGCCGGGGCAACACCCGTGGAGATCGTCGAAGCCGTGCTCGGGTTGCTCGACGCGCTCGCTCCGAGTGTGCTGATCGGTGCGCCGCTCGCGTCGATCGCACGCGCCGATGCCCAGCAACTGGTCGGGGTCGATCCGGACTCGCTCGCGCTGTACGGCATTCCCTTCGTGGTCAAGGACAACATCGATGTCGCCGGTACGGTCGCCACCGCCGGGTGCCCCGGTTTCGGAACTGTGGCATCGGCCGACGCGACGCTCGTCGCCCGCCTGCGTCGCGCTGGTGCGCTGATCGTCGGCAAGACCAACCTCGATCAGTTCGCGACCGGCCTCGTCGGCACCCGCTCGCCGTACGGCATTCCGGCGAATGTCTTGCAGTCCGGTCTTGTGCCGGGGGGCTCCAGCAGCGGTTCGGCCATTGCTGTCGCACGTGGAGCGGTGCCGTTCTCGATCGGGACCGACACCGCTGGATCAGGACGCGTACCGGCGGCACTCAACGGTCTCGTCGCGTTGAAGCCGACGCTCGGTCGGGTGAGCACCGCAGGAATCCTGCCGGCCGTTCGCCGGCTCGACTGCCCCTCGGTCTTCGCCCGGTCGATCGCCGAACTCGACGCTGTCGTGCAGGTGATTGCGGGGCCGGACCCCGCCGACGCGTTCACGCGCCCGCCGCTTCCCGTCCGGCCCCTGCGGTGGCCGCCCGTCATCGGGATTCCGACGTCGTGGCCGGGTGGGGTGGTAGTGGACGACCGCATCTCCGACTGGTTCAGAGCGAGCGTCGTCCGGCTCGCCGAGCTCGGCGCGCGCATCGTCCCGGTCGACATCGAGGCGGCCTACGAACTCGGCGAGATGTTGTACGGCAGTGCGGTCGTGGCGGAGCGGGCCGCCGCGGTCGGGGAAGCGATTGCTGCCGGGCTCGACGGCGTCGATCCGGTCGTCGAACGGATCATCGCCGACAGCGCGCGATTCACAGCGGTCGATGCCTACCGCGCTGAATACCGGCTTGCCGAACGACGGGCCGAGTGTGCGCAGATCTGGTCGGAGATCGATGTCCTTGCCTTGCCGACAACCCTCGTCCTGCCGACGCTCGACGACGTTCGCGCCGATCCTGTCGGCGTCAACCGGATGGTCGGTCGTCTGACCACCTTCGTCAACGTCGCCGACTGCGCATGTGTGGTGGTGCCGATGGAGCCTGGCGTTCCCGCAGGTTTGCAGCTGATCGCTCCAGCCTGGCACGACGACGAACTGCTCAGGCTCGGCGACGGATACATGACGGGCACGCTGGCCCAGGCCGAACCGCCGTGCACCATCGTGGTCGTCGGTGCTCACCTCGACGGGTTGCCGCTCAACCATCAGCTCACGGATCGCGGCGCATGGCTGCTGCGCCGGACGACGACGGCTGCTGCCTATCGGCTCTACGCGTTGGCGAACACGACGCCGGCGAAACCGGGGCTGCGTCGTGTCGCCGAAGGCGGTGCGGCGATCGAGGTCGAGGTCTGGGCGATCGGCGTGCTGGAGTTCGGCTCGTTCATCGACGGCGTCCCGGCGCCGTTGTGCATCGGAACGGTGGAACTGGCCGATGGCTCGTGGCACAAGGGGTTCCTGTGCGAGCCATGGGCTCTCGACAGCGCACGCGACATCACCGAGTTCGGCGGCTGGCGGGCTCACACACAGTCGCAGGGCAACGCGCCGCACCTCGGGCAGCCGTCGGCGTAGCGCTGCACGGCCTCGGTCAGGTCGATACCCATCTGGTTGGCCAACGTCGCCACCCAGGCCAACACATCACCGAACTCATGCAGCTGCTGCGCCGTGGTTCCCTTGCGGATCGCCTGAGCCAACTCGCCGACCTCCTCGGCCAGCCACGCCACCGACGCTGGAACGCCGCGGGCACTGTCGCGTGTCCCGAACGTGCGCTCGATGACATCCTGCAACTGGGCGATGTCCATCACATCCCCGTTCGATCAGCGGACTGCGCATCGGGTCTGGGCTCGCGGCGGCTGAGCACCACCGTCGATTCAGGCAGGACACGCACGATGCCGCCGTCGCCTTCCGCGGCGCCGGCGTGGCTCTCGAATTCGATGTGGAACTCGCCTTCGGGCACGAACTCGAAGGCCTTGTCGTCGAGGTTGGCGATCACCGTCAGGTTGCCGCGGAACACGACCAGCGACGTCGCCTGGAGATCGAAGACCTCGAACGGTTCGGACCACAGCTCTGGGAGCCGTTTGCGCAGACCGATCATCTGCCGATATCGCTCCCACGTCGACCCCGCATGTCCGACCTGACCGTCAGCGGTCAACGCCTTCGGCAACGAATGCGTTTGCAGCCACGCGGTTCGGGCGGTCGTGAACCCGTTGAGGTGCGAGGTATCCCACGGCATCGGCCCACGGGCCACGTCGCGCCCGGGGGCACCGTCGTTGCGTGTACTGACCGGATCCATTGCGACACCGACCAGCACCGCGTCGGGCAGCCCCAGTTCCTCGCCCTGGTAGATGAACGTGATGCCGTCCAGCGCGAGCATCAACGTGGTCACGGCCATCGCCCGACGGATACCGACGTGACCACCGCCGTAACGAGACACGGCGCGTGGCTGATCGTGGTTCGAGATCGTCCAGGCCGCCCCACCGTTGGCCGCGTGCTGGTAGGTGATCAGATCCGAGAGGATCGTCGCCGACTCCCAGTAGTTGGCCGCCAGTTTGAGCACGAAGCCGGCGTCGAGCCCGGTCCCGGAGACGTATTCGCTGAACCGTTCGATCTTGCGGACGTCGATCTCGCCCAGCAGGACAGCGTCGTATGGCTCGACGATCGCGCGCCATTCGCGAAAGATCTCGGTCGTCTCCGGACGGTGCAGGTCGTGGACGTGTTGGAACGATGCAAACACCTCGTGTGGGTGCATTCCCGGCCTGATCGGCCTGATCTGAGGGTTGTCCCGGAACTCCGGATCCTTGGTCAGACCGTGGGCGACATCGATCCTGAAGCCGTCGACGCCACGCTCGCACCAGAACGTCAGGATCGTGCGGAACTCCTCGGCCACCGCCGGGTTCGACCAGTTCAGATCCGGCTGCTCGGGCAGGAACAGGTGGCAGTAGTACTCGCCGGTGCCTGCCGGATCGAGCGACCAGGCCGGGCCGCCGAAATGACTGACCCAGTTGTTCGGTGGCCCACCGTCCGGGCCCGGCGGCCGGAAGTGGTAATACTGCCGGTACGGGCTGTGGATGTCGGCAATGGC
>JAYTRT010000599.1:0-3715 GCA_043746045.1 Actinomycetota bacterium
GAAGGATTTCTCGACGAGCAGAGCTTTCGCGGCAAAGTTGTCGGTGGCATGCAAGCGATCGCCAAGCGAGCGCGCAAGCCCGTCGTCGCAATCGTCGGCGACGCAGAGAACAACGTGGTCGACCGGATCGAACACGTCTCGCTCGTCGTGTCCTACGGGCGTGAAGCGGCGATGGCCGAGACCAAGAGCTGCATCGAACGGGCCGCAACTCAGTTGCTCCGCCGGCACGCGCCTGCCTGAACCGCCCGGCAGCCGAAGCCCGGCCGCGAAGGTGCAGTCGGCCGAGTCGGCTCGCCGCAGAAGAAAGTCAGCCGGTCAGCCGGTCAGCCGGTCAGCCGGCGATGGTGGTCAGCCGGCGATGGTGGTCAGCCGGCGACGGTGGTCGCGGTGTTTGCCGGATTCGCGACGGCGATGGCCGGCAGCGCCTTATTGGCGAGATCCTTGCCGATCATGACGAGCACGGTGGCGGTGCCGATCGATGCGCCCTTGACGGGGATCGGCGTCGGCATCGCGCTCGCTTGCACGGGGCTTGCTGCCGTGCTGTACATCTGAGCGACCGAAGCGGCAGTCCCCTCGGCGCCGGCCACGTAATAGACCTTCGTTTTCGTCAGTGACTTCTCCGCACCGAACGCGTCGGTCGGGGCCCCCATTGTGAACCCGACGGCCTTGAGTTCTGTCGTGGCGAACGATGCCGCACCTTTTTGACCGGATGCGTTGGCAACCACCACCTGCGCGGTCTGCACGAGTGGGCCTGTCGTCGGGGTCACGGCGTTCGGGATCGTCGTCGCCGGACCACCGATCGTGGTTCCGGTCCCGATCGTGGTCCCGGTGGGGTTGGTCGGAACGCTGATGTTCGGAGATGACGGGGCGGCGCTGCCGGTGCTGTTGATGTTGCGGAGGATGATGAATCCGACGACGACGGCAACGACGGCGATGACGATGCTGATCGTCGAACCCATCGGGGCGCCACCTCCGCTGGACTTGGCCGGTGGACGGCGAACCGGTTGATCGTTGCTCATGTTGTCGTTCCTCCACGGGCATCGTCGACTTGTGGCGGCCCGTCGGTGCGCGCACGGCGGCGCCGATCTCGGAGACGGACCAGACGGCGAACCACAAGGGGGTCGTGGATCAGGGCAGCAGGGACGTCGATCAGCCGATTGAGTTCTTGATAGTACTCGTCGAGACTGCAGGCAAACGTCGCGCGTACGAGGGTGTCCTTCGCGTCGTCTCGCGTCCACCAGCTGCCCTCGAATTCCAACAGGGCGCGCTCGCGTTCGGTCAGCTCAATCATTTCTGCCACGGACACAGCCTGCCCGGCGGGACTGCGCGTTACAAGTACCCTGCTCACGCCGACCCCCCGTCGATCCCCGTCGATCATCCTCGGCGGGCGCTCCATCTGGCGTTGGTACAGTCTCCGCCCGATGATCGTCGACGGCTCGACCACCTCCACGGCAATTGCGCAGCGTCCGTTCCTGATCGGCGTCGCCGGTGGAACATGCTCCGGTAAGACGACGATCTCGGAGAAGCTGACGGAGTTGGCCGGCGACGAGAACGTGTCGCTGATCAAGCTCGACTCGTATTGCGTCGCGCGGACGCACGAATCCCTGGAGCACCGGGCTCTGTCCAACTACGACCATCCTGACGCCTTCGATTGGACGTTGCTGAACGATCACCTCGCTGCGTTGGTTGCGGGGGCGACGGTTCCGGTACCGGTGTACGACTACGCCGCGCACACCCGGTCGGACGAGGTGCGGATGGTGCGGCCGTCGCGCATCGTGGTGGTCGAAGGAATTCTCGTCCTCTACGATCCACCGCTGCGCGACCGGTTCGATCTCAAGGTCTTCGTCGACACCGA
This sequence comes from Actinomycetota bacterium, assembly GCA_043746045.1. GTDB lineage: Bacteria > Actinomycetota > Acidimicrobiia > Acidimicrobiales > Ilumatobacteraceae > WLMZ01. The sequence goes on from JAYTRT010000599.1 coordinate 1,856, forward strand.
CGCAGACATTCGTTTCATCCGCCGCCTGTCGAGAGACGTCGCCGAGCGAGGGCGGACGCCGGAGAGCATCGTTGCCCAATACCTGACGTCGGTTCGCCCCAGTCACGAGCAGTTCATCGAACCCAGCAAACGCCACGCCGACGTCATCCTGCCTCACGGCGGAATGAACGCGCCCGCGCTCGACGTGCTGCTGGCCAGGGTCCGTGAACTCGTCCGGGTCGCGTGACAAGGTCGCCGACGGCGACGGGCTACAGACCCTTCAGACCGGGTGGGGTCTTGCCGGCGATGTCCTTGCCGAGCATCACCAGTACCGACGCATCGCCGAGTCCGGCGGTGGCGGCGCTGATCGGCGCTGGGGTCGGCATGTACGCAACCGGAACGCCGCCGAGCAGCATCGCCACTGAACCGGCGACGGCCTCGCTGCCGGGCAGGCAATAGACCTTCGTCGTGTCGAGGAACACCTCGTTGCCCGCGCCGTTGGTGACGGGGCCCATCTTGAACCCGGCCTTTCCGAGCAGCGTCGACAACTTCGACGCGCCGTTCGTGACCTTGGTCGCGTTGGCGACGATCACGATCGCTCCAGCCGTGACGATGGTGGTGGTCGTCGGCTCAGGCACTGTCGTCGTGGGCGCGTCGGTGGTTGTCGGCGCGGCTGTCGTCGTGGGTGCCTCGGTGGTGGTCGGCGCGATCGTGGTCGTGTTGGCGATCGTTGTCGACGTCGCTGGGGACGCGGCGACGACCGTTCCAGGTGCCGTGAGCGCAGGTCCGGTGGTGGACGGATCGAGCACCACGCCGGAATTGGAGGTCGTGGCGGACGTGACCGCCGACGAGCTGCTCGACTGGTGGCGGCTTGCCGTGCATGCCGACGTGATGGAGGTCAGGGCAATCGTGATGATCACGAGCCGACTTCTGGTGTTGTGCATTCCGGACTCGGCTCCTCGCGACGGCCCACAGCCTGCCGAAGACGCTCCGACGAAACAAGTCACGTCGCTGAACTGTCGTCGAATTGTGATCCGCTCCGCGAAGGGTTCGTGTTTCAGTGCGAACTCGACGAGGAACGTGCCTCGTCATGGATCACAACGGCCTTCTCATCGATCTCTTCGACCGGATCAGCGGCCATGTCCACGAAGCCGTCGATGGCTTGGACGTGACGACACTCAACCGTGCGCCCGAAGACGGGTCGAATCCGATCGGCTGGCTGATCTGGCACCTCACGAGAGTGCAGGACCACCACATCTCCGCGCTGCTGACGGACGAACAGTTATGGGTGACGGGTGACTGGGCGCCGCGATTCGGCGTCGCATCCGATCCCGACAACACCGGATACGGGCATACGCGAGAACAGGTCGCCGCCATCCGTGCGGAGAGTGCCGAGGTTTTGATCGACTACTACGAAGCGGTGTACGCGCGCACCCACGGATTGCTGGAATGGATCACCGCCCACGACCTCGAGCGGATCGTCGACGAGAACTTCGATCCTCCGGTCACCCTCGGTGTCCGCCTGATCAGCGTCGCCGACGACGACATTCAACACGCCGGGCAGGCTGCGTATGCGAGGGGTATCCTCGAACGCCGCTGACCCTCACGGTTGCCATCCTTCTGATGCGTTGACGACCGTGACGGCCGGAGCGAGTCCGGGCTATCGGCGACGGCCACGGGGCGGGCATGATTGAATCCCCCCATGCATGTGCGCGAGGAGCTCGGGGGTGAGGGTCAATTCGGCAACGTCCGAGCTGGCGTTCACGCCCCGCTCCGACGTGACCAACCGGTCGGGCACCTCCACGTGCGACGCCACAACCTGTCGCTCGTTCTGCGATTGTTGGCCGGCAAAGAGCCACGATCGCGAGCAGGAATCGCGGC
>JAYTRT010000600.1:0-11395 GCA_043746045.1 Actinomycetota bacterium
CTCGCAGGTCGTACCAGCGAGCGAGCACTTGCGAAGGCGCTCGATGACCTCTACGTCCGTAGCGGGTACGCAGACGAGATTCTCCGCCAACCACTCGGCGCGGACTACGGAATCGACGACGAATGGGTTGGCGGATGGGGCCGAACGGAGGATCAGCTACGCGATGCGGTTCGCGTCGCATGCACGAGGCAGGTAGCGCATCGCGCGTAACGGCGCGGTCGCTCCGAACTGCCGATCGGAATCGGTGGACACAGGCGCGGGGATGGGGCAACCTGCGCTGATGGTCGATGCAATCGCAAGCGACGGTGTGGTCACACTTCGCCCGCCTGGTGAGGGTGACGCTGCCGTCTTGATCGAGGGACGAGACGCCGAGTCGGAGCGTTGGCTGGGGCCAGGGAGCAGCGATCCGGCACCGACTGCGTGCATCATTGTCGATGGGGAGATTGTCGGGTGGGTGGACTATGACATGGATCGAGATTGGCTCGAACCAGGCGAGGTGAACGTCGGCTACAGCGTGTTCGCCGTGTGTCGTCGACGCGGATATGCAACGCGAGCGGTTGAGTTGTTGGTCGGGCATATTGCGCGAATCACTCCGTATCGCACGGCGACTCTGCTGATCAACGCTGACAATGTCGGATCGTTGGCTGTCGCCGCATCGCTCGGCTGCAACACTCACGGAGACATCGATGGGAGCCGATACTTCAAGCTCCCTATTCGCGGCTCCGAGGAGTAGCGCCGATCTGTCGATCGGAGCCGTTGCCCAGTTACGCGATCCGAGCAGAATACGCGTTCGAGAAGTCGGACGGTTGGGCGTGATGGCCCGACAGTGTCCCGTGCGGCCGTCCGGGTTATTCCGGTGATCGTTCACGGTTGTTCCGGTTGATCGGTTTGCTGCCCGGCGACCGGTGCACTCGGAGTCAGCTTTCAGTCGATGGACAGTTCGGGGCCGAGTTCGCGGGTGATGGCGGCTGGGATGGGGAGTGTGTCGCGTAGTACTCGGAGCTGGGCGCTGTGCGCGGCGTCTGCATGGAGCGTGAGGGCGGCGTGTTCGAGCTGGTCAGTCGGGACGGTTTGCCCGTTGGCCCAGTGTTGCCAGGTGTCGAGCGCTTGGAGGCGTTGAGCGAGGTATTCGAAGGTTTCGGGGTGGATGGAGAGCTGTTCGAGGAGTCGATGGTTGCGTTGGTGGTCTCGCGCTCCGCGGAGGGCGGCGGCGGCCTCGGTGACGACGTGTCGGGCTGGTGCGGCGGCGTCGAAGGCGGCCGCCTTGGCGTTGTCGGTGTGGGCGAGGTCGTGTGCGGCGATGGCGAGTGCTGAGCGCAGGAGTGGCCGGTCGCGGCGTTTGGCGGTCGCCAGTTCGTCGGCGAGGCTTTCGTGGCATTCGCGTGCAGCCGTGCAGGCGTCGGCTGTGCGGGTGACGTCCTGCTCGAGTGGTGCGGCAACGGCTCGTGCTGCTTGGAGTTCTTGCTCGCACCTGGCAATGTCTTCTTCGATCCTGGCCGCTCGTTGTTGGTCATCTTCGTAGCCCTGAACGGCGGCGGCGATTTGTTCCATCGTGGTTTGTCGGAGTGGTTCGAACCATTCGGGGATCTCGAACCTCGGCTGCAGCAGCGGTACGCGTTGCGGTTGACGGTCCTGGGCGTCGAGGTTGCGGCGTTGGGTGGTCGCTGGTGTGTCGGCGCGGTCGATGGCGATGATCATGTCGAGTACATCTCGGGCGTCGGCGATGTCGTGGGTGTCGGTGATCACGCAGACGGTGTTGTCTCGCCGGCCGCGGGTCATCGCGACGTACAGGTTCCGGCACGAGGTGGCGTTGGAGGCGAGCTCGACGCTGGCGGTGACGGTGTCGGATTGGGTGCCCATCTCGGTCGCGGCGTAGCCGAGGCGAACATGTTCGGTCACGTAGTCGGCTGGGAGGGTGATCACACCTGCGCCGGTGATGGGTGTGAGGGTGAGGTCGCCGTTGTCGTGAGTGTCGCTGACGGTCCACAGGTCACGGTTGCGGACTCGTTCACCGGTCGTGGTGGTCAGGTGGCGGTGGTTGCGGCGGGTGGCGACAACATCACCGATGTCGGCGGACTCGCCGCCACCGATCAACACCGGACGGACATGCTCGACGTGGCCGAGGTGTCGGCGGACGATTTGGACGCGTTCGTTGATCGCGTCGACCTGTTGGTTCGTCGAGGCCATCAGCGCGGTGGTGTCGCCGTTGCGGTTGTTATTGATCCAGGTGCGGGCGAAGTGGTCGAGGTGCTCTTCAAGGGTGCCGGCCCGGATCCGGCCATGGTCTTGGTAGATGTCGAGAGCGCGTGGGTCACCTTGCCGCAGGAGCAGCGAAGCAGCTGCTTCCCACGGTTCGGTGAACCGGTGAATGTGTTCGAGCTCGATCGTGCGACCCGTGTTGCAGAGTTCGGTGAACGTGCCGCCACGGCCGACGGCTTGCAACTGGCGCGGGTCACCAACCAGAACGAGACGCCAATCGTTGGCGCTGGCGAGTTCGGTCAGGCGGTGCAGGTTGGGGGTGCCGATCATTCCTGCTTCGTCGACGATCAGGGTGGTCCCCGGCGGGAGTCGCCATTCGGGTTCGGGTGGTCTTTCGGGTAGTCCCCATTCGTGGACGAGTTTGGCGATCGTGTCCGACCGCATCGCCGTCTCACGTTCCAACGTCCGTGCCGCCTTGGCCGTGGTCGACAACCCGTACACGTGGCGGCCGTGCCGGTCGAGGTCCTCGACGGCGGCGCGCAGCATCGTCGTCTTGCCTGCACCGGCGGGGCCGACCACGATCACCAGCCGGTCGTCGCCGGCGACCGCGCTGGCGGCGTCGTACTGGACGACATCGAGATCCCCTCGAGCGACAGTGATCGACGGACACTGCTCGGCGATCGTCGCGTCGATCGCCCACGCCAGGATCGCCTCCTCCTGGATCAGGATCGGTTCTGACGTGACATGCGCCGCGACAGGCTCGATCCACTCGGAGCGCCCATCGGAACCACGCACCCGACCACACCCTCGACCACTCACTCGGTCCGGGTCGAGGTCCACACACTGCCCGATGAACTGGTCCGCGGCAGTCTCGATGAACCCTGCCCATTCGACGCCGCCGACGCCAGGGAGCGGGCGTTGCAGATCGCACACGACACGGACCACGTCCTCGCGATGCCACACCGACCCAGCCGCGGACAGCACCCCCACCACCACCTCCTCCGCCAGGACCGAAGTGGTCGGTTCCAGTGTTCGGGCTGCGTCACGCACACCGACGACGAGAGTGTCCGGCGTGATCCCGAGGTCGGCGGCGTCGTCGATCCACCCTGGACGCAGCTCGCTCACCGGCCGGTCGGTCTTGCGGACACGAGTGTCCGCCGCGGCTTCACGGGTGAGTGCTGCTTTCTCCCACGGTGTCGGGTCACGGCCCTCGCGTTCGTAGAACTCGGCGATCTTGACCGTCAGGGCGTCGTCGACCTGGGCGGTGCGTTTGGAGAACAACACGAGCAGCTCGGTGGGGACACCGGCGATCTCGGCTTGCCCTTTGGCGATCTCACCGAACGCCACCCCGTAACGGTCGGTCAGTTCCGCGCGCAGGACGGATTGGTAGATGCCACCGAGGGTGCGCTGATAACGCTTCAACATCCGGGCGTCCAACGCCAACCAGCGACCGTCCTCGGTCTGCACCTTCGACGAGATCACCAAATGGGTGTGCAACTGCGGATCATCCGCCCGGGATGTCGTCTGACGGAACCCGGCCACCATCAACCCTTGCGACTCCGGATGCAAGCGACCACCGTTGCAGCGAACCCGAGTTGTGGATCCGAATCGTTCCAGATGAGACAACACAGCCCGGACGGCAACATCATGCGCCTCGACCCAGCCGACGTCACCGGTCAGACCCCATAGGACGCTCACCGACTTCGGTGCCGACACCGTCGCGTCGAACCCGGCAACCGCACGGATCACCTTCCCGGACGCCAATGTCCGATCCACCAGCGGCATACCCAATGCCGCATCAGTGATCGGGTCATGGCCCGACAGCATCCGCTCGAGCTGCTCCGTCGACACCGTGCCGTTCAGACCGAGGAGATCGGCCTGTTGGCCGGCCCACAGGCCGGGGACCTCCTCGGGTGCGTCCGTGAGGTACTTGGTGTAGTACTTCGCTGTCGCTGAGGCGGTGGACGCGTACAGCGTGGTCACGCGGATCACGACACACTCCAGTCCGCGGGCACCTGTCTGTTCTTCATGGGTTCAGCAGTGCGTTTGCTCTCGACGTCCATCGGGTGAGCTCAGTCCGACGCGAGCAACGAGAGCTGTGAACGATCCGTCGACTGACGCTGACGGTGCGACTTCCGTGGAGGAGTCGCGTGGACGGTCGCGCCGGTGTCGGGTTGTGGGAGCAGTTGAACGATTCGACCGGTGGTCACGAACTCCTCGAGGGCGAATCGAGGGATCCGCAACACGCGCATCGCCTCGTCAACCTTCAACAAGATCGGAAGATCATCCCAATCGTCATTCCGTAGATCGCTCAACTCTCACCTCCACCAACACATGCCTGTCGAAAACCGATTTCGTGACGCCCCACCGCCAGCGACACGCGCCAGCGACCGACCGCCATCGAGATACAGAGCCGCAAATTCGCGACCCGCACGACATCGGGGCCCGCCGAATGTCGACCGGGAACTACTCGGCTCAGGACGCCCTCGGTCAGCCCGCTTGCACCCGGGCGTACAATCAGAGACGTGGCGCGCGACAGCACGCACCCACGCCTCCAACGACCGCCACCGGTCAAGCACGAGGCGGCATCGGCAGGCCGCAGGCCAGCCCCAACGAGCGGACAGAACAACACCAAGCGACACGGCGCTGCGGCGTCGATTCGGCGTGGTGTTGTGACGCAGATCAGTTCGGAGGAACGATCGTGAGCACTCAGGGTTCGATTCAGAAAGATGACTCCGGGACGTGGTTCTTCGTAATCGACGTGCCCGGACCGAACGGTCGTCGTCGGCAACGCAGGCGGCGTGGCTTCCGGACGAAGAAGCTGGCTCAGAACGCGCTTACCACGGTGCGAAGCGAGGTGATGAACGGCACGTTCGTGACACCGTCGAGGACGACGGTGGCTGACTACCTCAACGCCTGGCTCGCTGTCCTGCCAGCCTCTGGCCGCCGGCCGTCCACGGTCGCTGGATACCGAGCACTGATGAACCACGACGTGATCCCGGCCATCGGCGGCGTCGATCTGCAGGCGCTCAACGCACTGCACCTCGACCGGATGTATGCTGACCTACTCGACCGGAGCCTGGCGATGTCGACCGTCCGAAAGGTTCATGTCGTGCTCGGCAAGGCCCTGTCCGACGCAGAGCGCAAAGGCTTCGTCAATCGAAATGTCGCGCGACTTGCGACACCGCCGGCGATGAGCGCGTCGCGGCCGCCCGAGATGAAGTTCTGGACGCCGCAACAGCTGCACGGCTTCCTGGCGAGCATCACCGACCACGCCCACTACCCGCTTATTCGCTTGGCGGCGATGACCGGGCTGAGACGCGGGGAGCTCGCCGGCTTGCGGTGGAGCGACGTCGACCTCGTCGCCGGCACGCTCTCGGTCAGGCAGGCGACGACTGTCGTCGATGGCCGTCCGGTGACCGGCGACGTCAAGACCAAGCGCTCCCGTCGCGTTGTCGACATCGACGCCAGCACTCTTGCCGTGCTGCGCGCTTGGGCCAAGCAGCAGAAGCAGTACCGATTGTTGTTCGGCCCGGAATGGATCGCGACTGGCTTGGTGTTCACGATGCCGACTGGCGAGGCCTGGCATCCGGATTCGATCTCGCAGGCGTTCGAGCGGCTCGTCACGCCGTACTCCAAGAAGCGCGCTGCCGAGTTGTTGCTGATCCGACCGCGCATTCGCTTTCACGATCTCCGCCACACCCACGCGAGTCATCTGCTCGCCGCTGGCGTCAACGTGAAGGTCGTCAGTGACCGCCTCGGCCACGCATCAGTGGCCTTCACGTTGGACACCGACGCGCACGTGATGCCGGGCCAGCAGGCCGAGGCTGTGGCGGCTGTGCACGCACTTCTCGAGAATTCTGTGATTATTCTGTGACCAACCACCGTTCTGCAGGTGGACCCTGATCCGCCAAACCTTCAAAACACCTGGTCTGAGTGGAGCCCAGAGAGAGAATCGAACTCTCGACCTTTTCATTACGAGTGAAATGCTCTACCGACTGAGCTATCTGGGCGTGAGTGGAGAGCCTAGCGGCACAGTCCAGGCGGCTCCACGGTCGAAGTCGGGCCGAGCTACTCGTCGGCCCGCTTCGCCATCCGAGTTCCCGGAAGGAAGTAGCGATCGTGCCAGATTCCCCGTGGATCCTCGCCGGCGGTCGGCATCCGCCACGACGTGAGGCGGGTGGTGGTGGCCGTCAGATCGATCGCGCACAGCGCGCGCGGTTGGTCATCGGTGCCGTTCACGTAGGCGTTGGCCTCGTCGACCGGGATGTACCTCGAGGCGATTGCCCGGTACAGGTGTTGCCAGAGGCGGTCGCGCCCTGGCTGATACAGCACCTGGATGTGGCCCTGCAAGGTGACCTTGCGATAGGGGATCTCGTCCTCGTCGACGGACGCGCCGATTCGCGGGTCGCGCAGCATGTTGAGCCAGATCGTCGCCGGCTCACGAGGGGTGAAGCAGAGCAGATCGCCGTCGAGGATGAACCACAACGGAACGACTCTCGGCATGCCGTCCTGATCGACCGTGGCGATGCGGATCAAGTGATTCGGCTCGGCGAGGAAACCGTAGATCTCGTCCTCGCTGAGCTTGGGCATCTGGCAGGTCTACTCGTTATCCGCGGAGTGCCGGAAGTTCGAGCAACAATGCTTGGAGCAGGAGTTGTTCGTTCGGGTTGCGCTCCAACGCTTCGAGTGACTGGTGGATGCGCGTGATGGCTCGCGCCGCGGATTCCGGACGGGCCATCGAACCGTCGACCAGGGCATCGCGATACGAACCGGCGAGCGTGGCGAGGCCAGCCCGCAACTCGTCGACGCGGTGTCTGCGCAGCTCCCGCTTGTGGCGTTCCTCGAGGGCCTTCTTCCCGCTGCCGCGCTCGCCGACGGACGCGATCCGCTCTTCGAGAGCTGTCACCTCCGCGGCGTGCCGGATTGTCAGCGGCGCCGCGGCGGCCTCGATTTCGCTGAGCAGGGATTCGACGGCAGCGATGACCGCGCTGCCGGTTCCGTCGAGGCGGCGTGGCACACCGGCGAACATTGCGCGTCGGGCTGCGAGGTGGGTGTCGTTGGCCAACAGCCTGGCTCGCGTCAGATCACCGTTGGCCGCTGCTGCAGCCTCGGCAACCCGATCAGCCGGCGCGCCCTCGGCAAGCAAGGTCTCGATGATCAGTTCCTTCGGCACCGGCTGGAAATCGATACGGATGCATCGAGAGGCGATCGTCACGAGATCGGGATCGAGGAAATCGGCGAGCACGATGAACACCGTGCTGGCCGGCGGCTCCTCGATGGTCTTCAACAACTTCGCGGCGCCTTCCGGACTGAGAAGGTGGAATTCGTCGAGGATCAGCACCTTCCGCGCGCTCTCGTTCGGCGCGAGAGCAGCGAGCCGGACGATCTCGTCGGCCTGCGCGCTGGAGATCGTCGCGCCGACTCGAGCGAATTCGCGTACATCGGGATGTTGACCAGCGAGCGCGAGCCGCGCATCGCGTTGGTGAGGGTCGTCGAGACCCGCCAGGATCAGTGCTGCGAACGCTCGCGCAGCCTCGTTCTTCGTGCTTCCGGGAGGGCCGACGAAGAGGTAGGCGTGCAGCGGGCTCCGCGCCGACGCCTGCAGCTGCGTGACGGCCACCGGTTGCCCGATGACACCGTCCCAAACGCTTCCCCCGAACCCATCGAGTGGCGTCGCGTCGACCGTCATCAGATGCTCAACCGCTTGCGGACCGTCTCACGAATCTTCGCTGCGACGTCGGGCTGCGCGCCGGTGCCGTCGATGATCAGCCAACGTTGCGGATCGGCCGCAGCCATCTCGGCGAAACCGGCCCGCACCCTCGCGTGGAAGGCATCGTCGGCCAGCTCGAAACGGTCCAGATCGCGATCGCTGAGGCGCTCGGCCAGGACATCCGCCGGAACGTCGATGAGCACGACGAGTTCGGGCCACATGCCGTCGAGTGCCCAGTCACTGGTGCTGCGCACGACGTCGAGCGCGACGCCTCGTCCGTAACCCTGGTAGGCGAGGCTGCTGTAGGCGCTGCGGTCGCTGACGACGTGACTTCCTGCGGTGAGTGCCGGCCGAACGACCTCGGCCAGATGCTGGGCACGATCCGCCGCGATCAAGAGCACCTCGGCCTTGTCGACCAGTTCGGAATTGGCGTTGTCGTGCAGGATTTCGCGGATCGCCGAACCGATGCGTGTTCCGCCCGTCTCACGTGTGAGGACTGCCCCGAGGTCTGCAGCGAGCAGCCTCGCGTGGGTGCTTTTCCCGCAGGCTTCGGCGCCCTCGAGTGCGATGTACCGACCGAGCCCCGTCACGGACAGCACCATACCGGCGTGGCCGATTCCAGCGGCCGACTGTCGCGGACCGGCGACTCGGGCGGGCGACTCGGACCGGCGACTCGGATGTCTGCCGACGGCCATCGCAGCGGTGTATCATGATATGATATTCATTTCCTAGAATGTGAGATGGCGATGAGCGATTCAGGACATCGAGAGCGATACACCCACGGTCACCACGAGTCGGTGCTGCGTTCCCACACCTGGCGCACCGTCGACAACTCCGCTGCGTATCTCATCGCCGAGATCGCACCCGGTCGCTCGGTTCTCGACGTGGGCTGTGGGCCCGGCACGATCACCGTCGATCTGGCTCAGCGGGTTGCGCCGGGCAACGTGATCGGCATCGATGCGTCGCCCGATGTGCTGGCCCAGGCCCGGGCTCACGCCGTCGAGAACGGCGCCGACAACGTGACCTTCGCGACCGGCGACGCGTACGCGCTCGACTTCCCGGACGACACGTTCGACATCGTCCACGCCCATCAGACCCTGCAGCACGTGTCGGATCCGGCCGCAGTGCTGAGCGAGATGTTCCGAGTCGCCAAGCCGGGTGGTGTGATCGCGGCACGAGACGCCGACTACGGCGGCATGATCTGGTTCCCGCCGATGCCCGGGTTGACCCACTGGATGGCGACCTATCAGTCGGTCCATCGCTCGAACGGGGCCGAGCCCGACGCGGGACGCCATCTGCGCTACTGGGCGGTGGAGGCCGGCCTCGCCGATGTCACCTCCACAGGCTCGACGTGGTGCTTCGCCGACGACGCGGACCGCGCCTGGTGGGGCGGTCTGTGGGCCGATCGGGTCCGCAATTCGTCGTTCGCCGATCAGGCCATCGAACGCGGCTTCGCGACCGACGCCGACATCGAGGGCATTCGCGAGACGTGGCTGCGGTGGATCGACGAGCCGGGCGCGTGGTTCGCGATCCCCAATGGCGAGATCCTCTGCCGCAAACCCTGAAGCCGCGTCGAACGCGATCTGGAGTTCGGTCAGCCGTTTTCGGCAGCAGCCTTGGAGGCAGCGGCCTTCTTCGGAGCTGCTGTCTTCTTTGCTCCCGCAGCCTTTTTCGCTCCCGCGGCCTTCTTCGCTGGCGCCTTCTTTGCCGCTGCCTTCGTGGCACCGGTCGCCCTCTTGGCAGCGGCCTTCTTCGTCGCAGCAGCTTTTTTCCCTGGCACGCCACCTCTTTCGATGATGGCCTCGCGCCGAACGGCCAGAAGTTCGTAGGCCCGTTCGGGCGGCATCGCGTCGAGGCGATCACCCTTGCTGAGCGAAGCGTTCGTTTCACCGTCGGTCACGTACACGCCGAACTTGCCGTCCTTGGCGGTCACCGGCTTCCCGCTGACGGGGTCGTCGCCGAACTCGCGCAGTGGGCCTTTCGCGGCAAGTGACGGACCGCCGCGCTTGTAGCTCTTCGGCTGCGAGAAGATCTGCAGCGCCTGATCCAGCGTGATCTCGAGCAGCTGTTCCTCGCTGTTGATGTTGCGGTAGTCCTTGCCCTTCTGGACGTAGGGACCGTATCGACCGTTGTTGGCGAGGATCGCAACGTTGTCGGCGGGGTCGATGCCCAAGGTGCGCGGCAACTGGAGGAGGTCGCCGGCATCGGACACGGTGATCCGCTCCAACGTCATCGTCTTGAACAGGCTGGCCATCTTCGGCTTCTCCATGCCTGGCGGCAGCTGCTCGGGTGTGCCCCACTGAACGTAGGGCCCGTAGCGACCACTCTTGGCGAACACGGGCAGGCCGTCGATCTCGCCGATGGGGGTGTCGCTCTTCGGCTGGGCGAGCAGCTTGAGCGCCATTTCGACGGTCAGTTCGTCCGGGGTCAGGTCCTCCGGAACGCTGGCCGTGTCGTCGCCGCGCTTGATGTACGGGCCGTACTTACCGGGCTTGGCGACGATCAGCACGCCATCGGGATCGAGCCCGATCGGGAACGTGTTGACCACGGCGGCGTCGATCTCGTCGAGGTTCTCAGTGACAAGACGCTTGAGACCAGGGAGCTGCTCGTCGTGGTCGTCACCGAAATAGAAGCGGTGCAACCACTTGTCCTTCATCTGCTCGTTGCGAGCAATCGAGTCGAGGTCCTCCTCGATGCGAGCCGTGAACTCGTAGTCGACCAAGCCGCCGAAGTGCTTCTCCAGCAGACCGACAACGGCAAACGCGGTCCAGGTGGGAACCAGCGCCTGGCCCTTCTTCCACACGTAGCCGCGATCCTGCACGGTCTGGATGATGCTGGCCCAGGTACTGGGCCGCCCGATGCCGAGCTCTTCCAGACGCTTGACGATGCTGGCCTCGGTGTATCGGGCCGGCGGGCTGGTCGAGTGGCCGTTCGCGGTGATCGATGCAACCGGAACGATCTGGCCGGGGGTCAGCACGGGAAGCAGCGCTTCCTTGTCCTCCTCCGCTGCGTCGTCGTCGGTGGATTCCACGTACACCTGGCGGTACCCGGCGAAGGTGATGGTGGTGCCACTCGCCGCGAACTCGCAGCTTTCGGCAGCGCCGTTTGCGGTTGCGGCGACTGCAGCGAGTCGCACGCTGACGGTGGTGCCCGTCGCGTCGGCCATCTGCGAAGCAAGCGTGCGCTGCCAGATCATCCGGTACAGCGCGAGCTCCTGCGGGTTCAGTTCGGACGACACCTGATCCGGTGCGCGGAGTGGAGTTGTCGGCCGGATCGCCTCGTGAGCTTCCTGCGCGTTCTTGATCTTCGTCGTGAACTGGCGGGGTCCCTTGGACAGGAACTGCTGGCCGTAGGAGCGACCGACCTCTGCACGGACGGCGCCGAGCGCCTCTTCACTGAGCACCACATTGTCGGTACGCATGTAGGTGATGAACCCACGCTCGTACAGACCCTGCGCCACACGCATCACCTGTGCCGCGCCGA
>JAYTRT010000601.1:0-11393 GCA_043746045.1 Actinomycetota bacterium
AGCCGACGTCGGCCAGCGGGTCGCCGAGCGTGCAGAGTTCCCAGTCGAGGACTGCCGAGATACGGCCGAGCGAGACATCGGTCAGGCAGTTGCCGAAGCGGTAGTCACCGTGCGCGATCGACACGCCGTGCTGCTCGGGCATCCGCTCCCCGAGAATCCGCCCGACCTCGTCGATCGCAGGCAGCTCGCGCATCTTGCTGTTCTCCCACTGCATCGTCCACCTCCGGACCTGCCGCTCGATGTAGCCGGTGCGTTTGGCGAGGCCGCCGAGTCCGACCGCGTCGATGTCGACTGCGTGCAAATCGGCGAGGACGTCGACGAGGTGTTCGCTCGCATGCACACGGAGCTCCATCGGCAACAGCGCCGCCTTCGCGGCGCTGTCGAGCACATCACCCTCGGCAAGGCTCATCACGTAGAACGGCGCGTCGTTGACCTCGACATCGGTGCACAGGCCCAGCGCTTCGGGCACCGGGACGTCGGTCTTACCGACGGCCGCGATGATCGTGTACTCACGGGCCATGTCGTGTGCAGTGGCCAGCACATGGCCCGTCGGCGGTCGCCGCAGAACGAACGACCAACCGTTCGCGTCGGTGACACGGAACGTCAGGTTCGACCGGCCACCAGCGATCAACTCGACGTCGAACGGGGCCTCGGCGGCAGCGATGTTGGCCTGCAACCAGGCCGTCACCTTTGGAAGATCGAATCCCTGCATGACGTCCGACCGTACTGCAGCGACGGAATTCGACACGGATTGCGTCGCGTTCGGCGCCGGGCGGGTCAGCCAGGGCGGCCGACGCCGACGACCTTGTCCCAGTGCACAGCGGTGTAGGAGACGACCGAGCCGGTGTTCGGCGCATGGATCATCGATCCTCCGCCGACATACAGCCCGACGTGACTGATGGGCGAGAAGTAGAAGATCAGGTCGCCTGGTTGCGCCTGAGCCTGCGGCACGTGTGGCGTCGCCGAATATTGAGCTGCGGATTGGTGAGGAATGCTGACGCCGGCTTGCGACCATGCGTACGCCGTGAGGCCGGAGCAGTCGAACGCGACACCCGGCGAGGACTGGGCGAACTGGTACGGCACACCGAGTTGCGCCTGCGCTGCGCTCACAGCCACCGACGCGCGACTGGACACGGGCGGCACGTTCGACGAGCCGGAACTGCCGCCACCGGTCGTCGTCCCACCGCTGTTCGAACTGCCGCTCGAGCCGCCCTTGCCGCCGGACCCGGACGGGACCGGATTCCCGGCGTTCGAACTTCCCGAGTTACCGGAGCTTCCCGAGTTACCGGAGCTTCCCGAGTTACCCGAGTTACCGGAGGTCCCCGAACCCCCGGACGTTCCCGAGTTCCCGGACGTCTTGGCACCGGTTGCGTTCGTCTTCGCAGCGGTGGCCGCTGACGTTGCGGCAGCGTTGGCAGCTGCCTTTGCAGCAGTGGCCGCTGCGGCGGCTTGAGCATCGGCTTGCTGCTGGGCGTAGGCGGCCTGCGCAGCCTGGTCCTGACGGACCTGCTCCTGCTGGATCAGGTCGCCAAGTTTGGCTTTGTCGGTGACGAGTTGGGCCTGCAGGTCGGCGGCACCCTTCTCGGCCTTGGCCTTGTTGGCGTCTGCGGCAGCGGCGAGGTCGACGGCGTGCTGCTGCTTGCCCTCCAACGTCTTCTCTTCTTTGGCGAGATCGCTGAGCAATGCTTCGTAGTCGTCCGAACTGGCGGCACCGGCGTTGACCGCAACCGAGGCGAGGTGCTCACGCTGCAGGCCATCGTCGATCGCCGCCGGATCGGCGAACAGTGGTCCGAGTGCTCCGCTGCCACCACCCATGAATTGTTCGACGGCGACACTGGCCAATTGACCGTGCAACACACCCAGTTCGGCCTGCTGGGCGGCGATGTGCTGCTGCGAAACTGCAATGTCGGCTTCGACCGCGGCCTTGTCGTTCAATGCGCCGAGATAGGCCTCGTTGTACTGATCGATGTTCTGGTTCTGACGATTGATTTCGGCGACGACATCTTTGACCTGTTGCTCCTGCTGGCCGACCGAGTCGGCCCAGACAGGCTGGACGGCCAGGGCCGCACCGAACAGCGAGACCGCGACGCCGATCGCGACGGGAAAGGTGAACGGACGGCGCATGACGAGACGGGACTCTACCAAATATTACGGTTGCGTTGCATCCGGCCGACACATCGCGCCCGCTCGCGCTTGCCCCTTCCCATCCCATCCCATCCCATCCCATCCCATCGGACCGGGCGGCTACTCCCACTCGATCGTGCCGGGCGGCTTCGACGTGATGTCGTAGACGACACGATTGATGCCATCGACCTCGTTGATGATCCGGCTGGACATGGTTTCCAGTAGGTCGTAGGGCAACCGAGCCCAGTCGGCCGTCATCGCATCGTCGCTCGTCACCGCGCGGATGATGATCGGGTTCTCGTACGTGCGCTCGTCGCCCATCACGCCGACCGAACGAATGTCGGCCAACACGGCGAACGCCTGCCAGATCTCACGCTCGAGCCCGGCCTTGCGAATTTCCTCACGCACGATGAAATCGGCCTCTTGCAGGATCGCGACACGCTGCGGAGTGACCTCGCCGATGATCCGCACACCGAGCCCTGGCCCGGGGAACGGCTGACGCCATGTGATCTCGTCGGGCAGACCGAGTTCGGTACCGAGCCGACGGACCTCGTCCTTGAACAAGCTGCGTAACGGTTCGATCAGCTTCAGCGTCATGTCCTCGGGCAGGCCACCGACGTTGTGGTGGCTCTTGATCACCGCTGCTGTGCCGTCGCTGCCGCCACTCTCGATCACATCCGGGTACAACGTGCCCTGCACGAGGAACGTGGCGTCCGTCAGCCCGCCGATGTTCTCTTCGAAAACCCGGACGAACAATTCGCCGATGGTCTTGCGCTTCTGTTCCGGTTCGGTGACTCCGACCAGACGCTCGAAGAACCGGTCGCCGGCATCGACGTGGATCAACTCGATGTTCATGTTGCGGCGGAAGGTCTCGGTCACTTCGTCCGATTCACCCTTGCGCATCAGCCCGATGTCCACATACACACACGTCAGTTGGGTCCCGATCGCGCGGTGGACCAGCGCTGCCGCAACGGCCGAGTCGACGCCGCCGGACAAGCCGCAGATGACCCGTTCATCGCCGACCAACGCTTTGACCGCAGCGACCTGCTCATCGATGATCGACGCCATCGTCCACGTCGGCCGGCATCCGGCGAGATCGATCACGAAGCGCCGCAGAACCTGCATCCCGAACGACGTGTGCACCACCTCCGGGTGATATTGGACACCCCAGATGTTGCGCTCGGCGTTCTCGAGTACCGCAACCGGGGCCTCGGGACTCGATGCCGTGGCGATGAATCCGTCCGGCGGCTTGGTGACCGCATCGAAGTGGCTCATCCAGACGTCCTGCTCGGTCGGCTGATCGACGAGCAACTGACTGTCGGGATCGGTGATCTGCAACTTCGCCCGGCCATATTCGCCGCGCATTCCCCTGCCGACGACGCCCCCTGGCAATTGTTGGGCGATCAGCTGGGCGCCGTAACAGATGCCGAGGATCGGGATGCCGAGCTGGTAGATCTCCGGGTCGAGCGAGGGCGCACCCTCGACGTGGACACTCTTCGGGCCACCGGACAGGATGATCGCGGCTGGTTTGCGGCGAGCGATGTCGGCGGCACTGATCCGATGCGGCACGATCTCGCTGTACACGCTCAACTCGCGCACCCGGCGGGCGATCAGCTGCGCGTACTGGGCGCCGAAGTCGACGACCAGCACGGTGTCGTTCTGGCTGTCGTGGTCGGTGTCGTTCCGCTGATCGCTCAAGCCCTGAAATCTACTGTGGCGAAAGTCAACCCGAGAATCTGCATCGCGCTGGGTAACCGAGCCCCGCAGGCGCGACGATGGTGACAATGCGTCGCCTCCTCCTCCTGCTCGTTGCGATGTTCGCAGTGTCCGTCTCGCTCGCGCAGAGCAGCGCGTTCGCGGCTGCCCCGCCGAATTCCGGCGGCTCCGGCTCCGGTGCAAGCGCCGACGGTTCGTCAGGCGTTGCCGCGCCGACCACAACGATCGACAACAGCTTCCTCAACACCAAGCGCGACATCAGCCAGTGCCTGAACAACTCGATCGATCTTCCCGATTGCGGCGTCCAGCCAACCACCCCCGGAGCGCGCGGCGGCTGGCTCCAGGGCGTCACGTTCGGTGTCCTGGGTATCGGAATCACGATCATCTCCTGGCGGGTCGTGAAGTCGGTCAAGGCTCGCGACAAAGCGCTGCAGTCACACATCTCCTGACGTCGTCGGTCGACTCGCCAGGTTGCCGGCCAGCAGATCCCCGCAGAACGAGCGCGTTCCACTGATCAGTGCGTGGGGAGATTCCCACGGCACGAAGTGTCCGCAGTCGCGGAGCAGGAACGGTCCGACGTGGTTCGCGAACACCCGCGCCGCCATCTGGTCGAACGCCGGGTAGATGACGTGGTCGCTCGTGCCGTGCAGGATCAGGGTGCGCGTGCCGTCGTTGCGGCCGATCATCGACGGACCGGAACGGGCAGCGGGATCGAAAGCACTCTCGTA
The DNA here is from genome assembly GCA_043746045.1 of Actinomycetota bacterium. Taxonomy (GTDB): domain Bacteria; phylum Actinomycetota; class Acidimicrobiia; order Acidimicrobiales; family Ilumatobacteraceae; genus WLMZ01. Next base: position 4,569 of record JAYTRT010000601.1, read on the forward strand.
GGCACCGAAGCTGGCGCGGAGCGACTCGGCGCGACCGAACGGCTCGGTGTGGAAGTCGACGTCCCCCACGCCGGAGAATGCGCCCGGATGAGCCCAGAACCGGCTCGAGTAAAAGGTCGCGATGTACCGCCGACGTTGTTCTGGCCTGGTCAGTTCGGCGGCAAGGCCATCGGGATCCGTACCTTGGCGGAGGAAGTAATCGGCCGACTCGCGTGGCGCTCTCGTCCCCACGATCTCGGACATCGACTCGCGCAGGTACGGCAGCGGCGAGTTGAACAGCACCATCCGCTCCACCCAGTCCGGGTGACGCAGGGCGAGGTCCTGGATCACCGGACCGCCGAGGTCGCCACCGAGGAGAACGACCGATTCGTGGCCGAGGTGATCGTGGACCAGGGCGAAGAGATCACGCGAGTGGGACAGCACGTCGTGGAACCCGTCCGGCCCGACTCCGCTGTCCCCGAAGCCACGCAGATCAGGGACGATCACCTCGAAACCAGCCGCCGCCAGTGGCTCGATCACCCGCCAGAAGATTCGCTTCGATTCCGGCCAGCCGTGCACACAGAGCAGCGGCACACCGCCTGGATTGACCCGCACGAACGCCTGCTGGAAGCCTCGAACATCGCAGTGTTCCGTGGCGAAACGGCCGGGATCGATGTCGGGTCGGATGTCGGATTCCATCGATCGGACCGTAGCCACCTGCGGATCCGGCTGCGAGGCCGAGCGGCGAAAGGTTGCCACGTGGCCAGAGAATTTCGTACGGTCATTTGTCGTGACGCCCGACGAGTTCCGCAAGAACGGCCATGCCCTGATCGATTGGATCGCGGAATACATCGAGGACATCGAGCAACTTCCGGTCTGGAACCCCGACCTGCTCCCCGGCGATGTCCGGGCGATGCTCCCGGCCCATCCACCGACCGCTCCAGAGCCGTTCGCCGACGTCCTGCGCGACATGGACGACATCGTCGTTCCCGGTCTGACCAACTGGCAACATCCGAACTTCTTCGCCTACTTCCCGGCCAACTCGTCGTACTCGGCAATTCTCGGCGAACTCGCGTCCGCTGGTTTGAGCGTGCAGGGCATGAGTTGGGTGACGAGTCCTGCGTGCACGGAGATCGAGACGCTGATGCTCGACTGGATGCAGGAGTTGCTCGGTCTCCCCGGCCGTTTCCGCAGCGACTCGTTGACGGGTGGCGGCGTCATCCAGGGCTCCGCTTCGGAAGCAACGCTGGCGGCCATTCTCGCCGCGCGCTGGCGGGTCACCGGTGGCGCGGTCAACGCCGATGGCGACACCACCACGCTCGTGGCCTACACGACAGCGCAGGCACACAGCAGCATCGAGAAAGGTCTGCGCATCGCCGGCATCGGAAGCGAGCGGATGCGCATCGTCGCTCATGACGACACGTTCGCGATGCGCGCCGACGAACTGTCGAGGATGGTCGCCGAGGACCGCTCCGCAGGCCTCGTTCCGTTCTTCGTCTGCGCCACTCGCGGAACGACGAGTTCGACCGCGTTCGATCCCACCCCACAGATCGGCGAGATCTGCCGACGCGAGCACCTGTGGTTGCACGTCGACGCAGCGATGAGCGGCATCGCCGCGCTGGTTCCCGAGTACCGCTGGGTCAACGACGGCCTGGAGCTCGCCGACAGCTACTGCACCAATCCGCACAAGTGGATGGGCGTCAACTGCGACTGCGACCTGTTCTGGACAGCCGACCGGGAAGCGCTCCTCGGGGCGCTGAGCATCATCCCCGAATACTTGCGATCGAAGGCACTGGAGAGCGGCGCAGCAATCGACTACCGCGATTGGCAGATCCCGCTCGGCCGCCGCTTCCGCGCCCTGAAGTTGTGGTTCACCCTCCGCTGCGATGGCATCGCAGTGGTGCAGACGATGATCCGCGAGCACGTCCGCTTGACGCAGATGCTGGCGGGACTGATCGCCACGGACGATCGCTTCCGCATCGTCGCACCTCACCCGCTGAACCTGATCTGCCTGTCGTTGACCGCCGGGAACGAGGCCACCGCCGGGCTGATCGAGGCCGCCAACAACACGGCCGACGTGCTGTTCACGCGCACCGTCCTCGACGGTGTCGTCACCCTGAGGTTTTCGATCGGCTCCCGACTGACCGCCGAACGACACGTCGTCGCCGGTTGGCGCCTGCTCCAATCGCTGGCCTGACGACCCACACACAAACCGGAAACGCCTGGATGTGGCCCACGGGGCGCGATCGGGCGACCTGTCCGCTCATCGGCGACCCGTGGGGTTGATCTGGGCAGAACGCCTTCCAGTCCGTTTCGAGACACGGGTTGGCGGGACGACCACGGTGCGATTGAATCGGGATTCGGCACCGACGCCGACACAACCGAGAAATGAGGACATCATGAGGCGTCTCGCCCATGTCCTCGTCGCAGTCACGAGTCTGTTGACTGCCCTGTTCGTCGCAACTGTCATCCGGGACACGATGGTCACCGCCGGCGGTGCGGGGACCCCCGCTGGCGATGCCGATTTCGTGCGCCGGATGTCGTTCGAAACACCACTGAAGTCGTTCACGGCACTCGCCCGATCGCGGACCGGTCCGGACGGCGGAGCGGGTGACGCGTGGTTCGATTGGAGCACGGATTTCTGTTCCGCCCCATTGATCGGCAACACGGGCAGATCGTTCAACTTCGCCGAACCATGTCGCCGACACGACTTCGGCTACAGGAACACCAAACGGCTCGACGACCGCTACGGCCGCAGCCGCTACTGGAACCACGACAGCCGCAAGCGGATCGATCAGCAGTTCCTGACGGACATGAAAGCCCACTGCGGGTCGAGGGCGCTGATCAACGTCCCGCCGTGTGTCTCGTGGGCCTACACCTTCTACGGGGCCGTTCGGGCTGCCGGCGGTCCGTAGACGAGTCCGAGCAACTCGTAGAGGATGAAGGCCGTGGCGCCCCAGATCGTCTCGTCGTCCAATTCGAAGAAGTTCATCCGACGATCGAGCGGGGCCGTCCCCCACCACTCCTCGCGGTAGGTCGCTGGATCGACCAGTTCGGCGATCGGCACCCACAGGATGCGAGCCACCTCGCGATCATGGGCGACCAACCGGGGCCGCTCCTGGAGGGTGCCGACAACGGGCACGATGTAGCTCCGGCTGACCACGGTTGTCAGGTGACTGAGCTGACCGTGCACATCGACGACATCGGGAGCGAGGCCGACTTCTTCCGACGCTTCCCGCAGCGCTGCCTCGACGGGTGTCTCGCCGGTGTCGATCCGCCCACCCGGAAAGCTGATCTCGCCACTGTGGTTGCGGAGCTCCTTCGATCGTTTTGTCAACAGGACTTCCGCGCCACTGGGGCCGTCGACCAACGCCAGCAGCACCGCCGAAGGACGGGCATCCGGGAACGTGGGGGTCATCGGAAGTCGGTCGAGGGCGGCGGATGCGACCAACGCAGCGATCTCACCTGCGGTCGGTGCCGGGCGATCCGCCCACCCGGCCCGCGACTCGAGTCGCCAAGCGGTGGGCCGTGGAATGCGCTGCTGACCGCCTGCGCGGCGAGGTGCCCGTGGTCCATCGCTCATCGAGCCCGATGCTATGCGGGGTGACCCTCCGGCACCGCTGTTGCCGTTCGGGTCCAACGATGTGAGGATCGACAGATGCCTTCATCGATCCGCACCAAACTCGTCATCGACACCGACGGAGGAGTTGACGACGCCGTTGCGATCTGGTGGGCGGCGACGTCGCCGGACGTGGAGATGATCGCAATCACGACAGTGCACGGCAACGTCGAATTGAGCATCGCGACCGACAACGTCTGCCGCGTGCTCGAAGCCTGCGGCACGCCCGACGTGCCGGTCGCGATCGGTCACGGAGAAGCACTCGGGCCTGTCCCGGAACTTCGGCCTGCGGACTTCATCCACGGCGCCGACGGTTTGGGCAACACGTTCCGGCCGAAGGCGACGTTCGGCGCCGTCGGCGAGCATGCCGTGGATCTGCTGCGGCGGGTGGTCGATGAACAACCCGGCGAGATCGTGATCGTCCCGATCGGGCCGCTGACGAACATCGCCGCAGCCATCACGGCCGACCCCACGTGGGCGTCGCGCGTCCGACGTCTCGTGGTGATGGGCGGAGCGGCCCTGACGCAGGGCAATGCTCTGCCCGTCGGCGAGGCGAACATCGCCCACGACCCCACAGCAGCAGACATCGTTGCTCGCGCGGCGTGGGCGACTCCACCGCTCCTCGTCGGGCTGGACGTGACACACCTGGCAACGTTCACCGCAGCCGAGGTCGCCGTCGTCGAGCAACACAACACGGCCGCCGGGGAGTTCCTGGACGTGCCGCTGGCCGTCTACCGTCGGTTCGGCGGGACGTTCTGCGCGCCGGGCGAATTCCCGTGCCACGATGCGCTCGCCGTGATGGCTGCTGTGCACCCGGAACTCGTCGGGGGTCCGGTCCTGCCGATGGCGGTGCAGGTGGCCCCCGGCCCGGCGCTCGGCGCAACGATTGTCGACCGGCGGGTCACGTTCTTCGCCGCATCAGGCGGTGGCGACCAGGCAATTCCCGACGGCTTCGCCGAGTGGCAGATCGGCCTCGAGGTCGACGTCGACCGCTTCCGGGCGGAGCTGCACACGATGTTCGGCCCGACCTGACATCATCAGCTCGAGAGATACCGCTGGATGCGCCCCGCGCCGAGGCTGCTCAGGCAGGCATCGAGGGTTCCCAGCCGGATGCGGTCAGCTGGTCGAAGACGTCGGTCAGGCCCGCCGTCTTCATGTTCGCGAGCACCTTGCCGGGGGTCTCCTCGCCACGTTCGAACTCCTGCCAGGCGGCGATGATCTTGGTCAGGTCGGGAGCTGGTCGTTCGAACGGCACTCACTCAGGCTACTGCCACGGATTTGCCGGCCGACGAGAACCAGCAGCTCGACTACTTGTCCGACTGCGGACGGCCGGGCTTGCGATTGCGGTAGAGGTTGACGCCTTTTCCGGCCAACCGGCCAGCGCGTCGGCCAACTGCGTCGGCCTTCGACGAACCCGCCTTCGACGAACCGGTCTTCGACGAACGGGGGGGGCCTGCTGCATTGGCTGCTCTGGCCTTCACGGCGGCGGCCGCTGCCTTGACGTGTTCGCGCCGCTGGGTTGCCGCATCCATCTGACGCAGACCATCGCCGACGCGAGCGCCGACCGCCGCGGTGCGCGTCTGCTCACGAGGCACAACGGGGCTGAAGTCACTGCCGAGCCAGACGAAGGCCAGCACGAAGGCGAGCACGCTCATGATCAGCCGAGTCTTGTTGTCGAGCGAGATCACGGGCTGAGCGGCCATCACGATGATCGCCCCGATCACGAACAGATCGAGAACCCGGTGGAGCTTGCGGTCGACCAGACGGAACGCGGCAGCAGGGGCTTTCGCGCACGCCGCATTGATCAACACGAGCGCGCCGAGCAGGCTCGGAATCGCAGGGGTCTTGCTCTGCAGTCCCTGCGCGACGAACACAGCCGCGATGATGTACTCGGCGATCTGGTGCATCCAGAACGGTCGCTTTCCAGGCGTGGCCACGTCGACAAACTATCGTTCGAGGGCTGCGCTCTCGCAGCGCGTGATCCAGGGGGACTTCACATCAAGCATCGCTTCGCCATCGTTCTCGGAGGTGTGCTCGTGGCCGCCGGATGCTCCAGCTCGAGTCATTCGTCGCCGAGCACCACCGCTCTCACGAGTCCGTCCACGACGTCCGTTGTGTCCGGCCCGACAACCAGCGGCCCGACCACAAGCGGCCCCACCACAACCGGCCCCACCACAACCGGCCCGACAACCAGCGGCCCGACGACAACCAGTCCCAGCGCCGGCGGCTATTCGGCCACGATCACCCGCACCAGCTACGGCATCCCGCACATCGTGGCCGCGGACTGGGGCGGCCTCGGGTTCGGGCAGGGCTATGCGTTTGCCGAGGACCGCGCCTGCACGCTGATCGACCAGGTGATCAAGGTTCGCGGCGAGCGATCGAAGTACTTCGGTGCCGGCGACGCCAACGCCAACGTCGACAGCGACTTCGCGTACCGTCAACTCGGCCTGCACGACGCTGCGGACACCAAGTTCGCTCATCAGCCGAAGAACGTCGCCGACATGGTCGCCGGGTATGTCAGCGGATTCGACAGGGAGTTGACGGCCGAGGGCGTGCACGGTTGGTGCAAGGGAGCAGCGTGGGTCCAGCCGATCACGACCACCGATCTCTATGCCTATCTCGATGACGTGCTGATCATCGGTTCGGGGGGCAAGCTGTTGACACCGATCGCCACAGCGCAGCCGCCAGCGGCCGCACCCGAAAGCACGCCGGACACTGCTGCGTCACCCGACGCGGCGACGGGCGCATCGGCCGACGCCATTCGACAGGGGCTGACGTCGCTCGACCTGCACCCCGACATCGCCAGCAACGGCTGGGCGATCGGCAAGGATCTCAGCACGAGCGGAGGTGGCTTGCTGCTCGCCAATCCGCACTTCCCGTGGGAGGGCGAGGAGCGTCTGTGGGAGTCGCAACTGACCATCAGCAACGGCGACCTGGACGTGTACGGCGCATCCTTGTCCGGTGTGCCGGGCGTGCTGATCGGGTTCAACAAGAACGTCGCCTGGACCCACACCGTGTCGGCCGGTTACCGGATGACCCTGTACTCGTTGAACCTCGTCCCCGGTGATCCGACGAAGTACGTCTACGGCGACAAGACCGTCGCGATGATGTCGAAGGACGTCACGATCCAGGTACTCGGGGCCGACGGCACGATGGCTGCCAAGACACAGTCGATGTGGTCGAGCCAGTTCGGCCCGATGCTGAAGCTGCCATTCGGGTGGACAACG
>JAYTRT010000602.1:0-3701 GCA_043746045.1 Actinomycetota bacterium
GCAACCACGCAGTTGGACCTCGCCCATTTCGAGACGGTGGTGTGGGCGACCGGCTATCGGCCTTCGTACCCGTGGCTCGACCGGGCCGCCTTGGACCAGCGCGGTCGTCTCGTGCACGACGGCGGCGTGTGCGCGCTCGCCGGCCTGTATCTGTTGGGGATGCCGTTCATGCGTCGCCGCAAGTCGAGCTTCATCGACGGTGTCGGGCCCGATGCTGCCGAGTTGGCCAGCCATCTCCACGCCCATCTCGACCGCCGCACCCGGGGGTAGGTCAGCCACCGAGCGGTCGACCGAGCAATGCGTTGCGCGTCCGGTCGACCAGTGTCCCGACGGCCAGCGAAGCGCCGTGCATGCGTTGTTCGCGTTCCCCATCCACACCGAGCTGGGTGATCACCTTGTCGCGCGTCTCGAACGCGAGCCGCCGCAACGTGGTCATCACCGGAGGACCACCCATCGTCAGATGCGCGTCGATCGCTCCCGATACCTGCGCAGCAATCTCCGGTTGACCGATCCGCTCCAGCGCGATCAGGCACCGCGACATGGTGTGCCACTGCTGCGCCCACTCGCCGGCCCGGTACCAGGTGTCGACCGTCTCGGCCAGACCGGCGCACGCCTCGCCGATGCGGCCCTGATGCACGAGCAGTCCGCTCGCCTCGGTGCGCGCGAACGCGCTCATCCATCGGTTGCCGGCGGAGCTGGCCAGCCGGTCCGCCGCGGCGAACGCGTCCAGCGCAAGGGTGTCGTCAGATGCGGCGAAGCCTTCGGCGACGCACGCCGAGGCGAGATCGGTGGGGCTGCCGGTGCGACGCGCAGCAGCTCGGGCCCGGGCGATCAGACGGTGTGCCTCGTCGAAGTCGCCCGTCGAACTGGCTGCGACGGAGTGCATGTAGCAGGCGTGCGCCAGGCGGGAGTCGTCACCAGACGCCTCGGCGACCTCGACGGTGCGGGCCATCTCGACCATACCCGACTCGATCTGCCCCGTCGTGCTCAGCACGTTGGCCAAGACCCGTTCGGCCAGCCCCGATGGCGCGATGCCCTGCGTCTCCTCGGCGAGCCTGGCCGTGTGGGCAAGCGCGATCGCCGATTCGAACTCTCCACGTACGAAGGCCCCGTAGGCGCGCATCCCGGTCGCAGTCGGGTGCAGCGGATGCCCCACGCCGGCGTCCAGGCGTGCCGACGCATCCGCCCACGCGAAGACCTCGTACCGCATCGTGCGCATCGCGTACTCGCGGGTGGCGCAGACCAGGCCGAAGGCGGTGTCGAAGTCCTCGATCTCGAAGGCGAACCGTTGCGCGGCGCGCAGGTCGGCGAACGATCCGTCGGCGCGGGCCACGGCAGCGCTCTCCTGGGGCGTCCCGAGATCGGTCTTGACCGAGCTGGCGATCGCCGCGAACTGGTGCGCGTGGGCGCCGAACAGCTGCAGGCTCTGCTCGTCGTCCAGTCGACTCCGGCCGTACTCGCGCAGCGTCTCCAACATCTCATAGCGGGTGCCGCCCGTCGCCGGTCGGCGCACAGCCAGCATCGAGCGCTGCGCCAACCGGGTCAGCAGATCGAGGACGTCGTCACCACGGCAGACCGATTCGGCCACCCCGAGGTCGAACTGCCCGGCGAACACAGCGAGCGATGCGAACAGTCGCTGCTCGTCAGCGTCGAGCAGATCGAACGACCAACTGATCGCATCGCGCAGTGTGCGATGCCGAGGATCGACTCCACGTCGAACGCCGTTCAGCAGGCGGAACCGCTCGTCGAGCCGACGGGCGATCTCGCTGACATCGACGGAACGCGCCCGCGACGCGGCAAGTTCGATCGCCAACGGGATGCCATCGAGGCGGCGGCAGATCTCCAGGACAGCCGGCGCCGTGATCGCGTTGAGCTCGAACAGCGGATCGGCTGCCCGCGCCCGCTCGACGAACAGAGCGACCGCCGGCACCGCGCCCAGGTCACGTCCCGTCATGTCTGAATCGGTTCCGGTATCGAGTGGTTCGACGCTCCATACGTGCTCGCCACTCACGGCGAGCGGCTCACGGCTCGTCGCCAGGATCGACAACTCGGGTGCTGCGCCGAGGATGCGACCGACCAGTGCGGCAACCGGCTCGACGAGGTGCTCGCAGTTGTCGATCACCAACAGCGCACGGCGAGCGCGCAACATGTCCACGATCGCGTCTTCGATCGATGTCGACTGCGGGGTGTACACATCGAGCGCCGTCGCAAACGCCTCGCCGGTCGCATCCTGGTCCGCCACAGTCGACAGCGCGACAACATAGCTCCCGTCGCGGTAGTTCCCGGAAAGGCGCCGGGCCAGCTCGTAGGCAACGGTCGTCTTGCCCACCCCGCCCGTGCCGACCAGGGTCACCAAGCGAGTGGTGACCATCTCCTGCTCGAGCAACTGGAGCAGCGCCTCGCGACCGACCAGGGCGTGCGACGCAGGCGGCACGGCCGATCTGATCGGTCCGGCCTCGGCCGGGCCGCGCGTCGCGTCGGTCAAGCTTGCGACTCCGACACCGGCGACTCTTCGCACATCGGCGACGAACTCGTAGCCCTTGCCGTGCACGGTGCGGATGACGTGTTGATGTCGACCGTCGTCGCCGACCGCTCGTCGAGCCGACTTGATTCGCGTGGTCAGTGCTGACTCGCTGACGAAGCGGTCGCCCCACACCTGGTCGAGCAGCTCCTCCTTGCGGACCAGCTGGCCGCGACGCTGGATCAGAAAGCAGAGCAGGTCGAACACCTGCGGTTCGATGCGGGTTTCGGTGCCCTGCCGGCGCAACACGATTCGGGCGAGGTCTAACTCGCAATCCTCGAACAGATACAGCACTCAGATCCTTTCACTCGTCACGTCATGTCAAACAGCGTGACATTGATGTGACACGCGTCAGAGCGCACTGGTCGTGAAGCGGGTTCGAAACCAGCTGTCATCAGAGGAGGTGGAGGTCTCGTGCGGCCTGGACAGCACTCTTTCGGTCACTGACCTGGAGCTTGCGGAAGATCGCGCTGCAGTGCGTCTTGACCGTGTTGAGAGACACGTAGAGCTCGGTTGAGATGTCTCGTTGCGACAGCCGGGTCGGCAGGAGACGGAGAACGGCGAGCTCGCGCTCGGTCAGCGAACTCGACGGCGCGACCACTGATTTCGACGGTTGCAGTTCGAGGTGGTGTCGTGATTCGGTGCGTGCCAGGTACCGGCCGGCGATACCCGGGTCGACGCAGCGCCCGAGCCGGCCCCTGGCCTCCACGAGGAGCGACACGCCTGCTTCGTCTCCGAGATCGAGGAGCGTGTCGCCGCACGTCGTGAGGACGTAGGCGAGGCCGAGATCGGTGGTTGCTCGCCTGGCGAGTTGGAGGGCGTGGGTCACGTCGCCACGCGCTCGTTCAGGGTCGGGCGCTGTTCGACCGCGAATCGCGAAGGCCGGCGCGATTCCGTGATAGTTGGCGAGTCCGAATGACTCCGCGGTCGAAACTGCCTCGACGGCGGCGGCGTGAGCGGCGGCGGTGCTGCCGCGCTCGACCTCGATGATCGAAAGGTAGATGAGTGCGAGGACATGCGCGGTGAGGCGCTGTTCTGCTCTCGATCTGTTGATCGCCACCGCAACCGCTTCGTGTGCCTGGACGTGCAGGCCGGCCCATGTGAACGCAGCGGCGACTGCCGTGGCCAGTTCGGCCGGCCGCTGCCAGAGGTCGCCTGCGGCGCTCGCGAGCCGTGCGTC
>JAYTRT010000603.1:0-3699 GCA_043746045.1 Actinomycetota bacterium
TCGTCATCCACCTCGCGGCGTTCATCGGGTCAGGGATGGACTACGACTTCGCGATCCGTGACAACGCCGAGGGCACCGGGCTGCTCCTCCAGCACTGCCGCTCTGCCCGCGCCGCACTCGTGATGTCGACGCACTCGGTGTACAAGCCCCAGGACGACGCAATGTACGTCTTCCACGAAACGGCCCCCCTCGGCGATTGCAACAACACGACCTCGCCGCCGTATTCGGCGTCGAAGATCGGGCAGGAGGCGGTCGCCCGGTTCTGTTCACGAGCGTTCGACCTCCCGGTCACGATTGCCCGGATGAACGCGTCGTACGGTCCGAACGGCGGTCTTCCGGCCTTCCACGCCGACGCGCTGGCCGAGACGGGTGCGATCACGACTCGCTGGGATCCGTGCATGTACAGCCCGATCTTCGAGGACGACATCAACCTCCAGGTCAGCGCACTGTTGAATGCGGCAACCACCCCGGCGACGATCGTCAACTGGGCGGGCGACGAGCCCGTCAGTGCACAGGAGTGGTCGCTCTACGCCGGTGAGTTGATGGGGATCGAACCGATCATCAACGTGACGCCGATCGCGAACACCTTGCGTGGTTCCATCGCTGACAACACTCGCCGTCTGGCCATCACCGGACCGTGCACCGTGGACTGGCGCGAGGGCCTCCGGCGGACCGTCGCGGCCCGCCATCCCGACCTGTACAAGGCCCCCTGAAAAACTTCTCCGAGCGTTTTCGTACCGCCAGCGGTACGAAAACGCTCGCAGAACTGTGTTGGTGGGGTTCGTGGGTGTCAGCTGCGGGGGACCGACAGCCAGGGGACGTCCTTGTCGACTCGCGGCTCGCCGGGCAGGCCGAGCACCTGCTCGCCGAGGATGTTGCGCATAATCTCGCTCGTGCCGCCTTCGATCGAGTTGGCGCGCACACGGAGGAACGCGTGGCGGACACCGTGCTCGATGCCTTCCGTCGACAGTGTCTCCGGGCGGCGGAAGGTGTAGTCGTAGCCAACGAGAGCGTCGGCGCCGAGCAGATCGATGGCCAGTTCGAACAGTTCCTTGTTGAGCTCGGCCATCGCCAGTTTGGCGACCGAACCCTCGGGCCCTGGGTTTCCTGCCTTGCGCGATGCACCGGCGCGGATGTTGGTCAGCCGCTGGCACTCGGCGCGTACCCACATCCGCATCAGCTGATCTTTCTGAGCAGCGGTACGGCGGTCTTCGGGAAGTTGCTTCCAGACGTCGACCAGTTCGCCGATCGCGCCCGACCCACGCTTGGGTGCGCCACCACCTCCACCGATGGTGCTGCGCTCGTTCATCAGGGTCGTCAGGGAGACTCGCCAACCCTCGCCCTCGGCGCCGATCCGGTTGGCGTCGGGGATGCGCACATCGGTCAGGTAGACCTCGTTGAACTCGGCCTCACCGGTGATCTGACGAAGGGGTCGGACCTCGACGCCGGTGCTCTTCATGTCGACGGCGAAGTACGTCATTCCCTTGTGCTTGGGCGCCTCGGGATTCGACCGGGTGACGAGCATTCCCCACTTCGCCAGATGGGCGATCGTGTTCCACACCTTCTGCCCGTTGACCAGCCACTCGTCGCCATCTCGGACGGCTTTGCAGGCCAGGCCGGCGAAATCGCTGCCGGCGCCCGGCTCGCTGAACAGCTGACACCAGCGTTCTTCGCCGGTGAACATCGGGCGCAGGAACCGACCCCGCTGCTCGTCGGTGCCGTGGGTGACGATGGTCGGCCCGGCGAGGGCGAGGAAGAACGATCCGGCGTCGGCAGGCTTGGCGCCGGCGGCGCGCAGTCGCTGCTCGACCCGCTTCTGCTGATCGGGGCGCACCCCGAGGCCGCCGAAACCCTTCGGAAAGTGCACCCAGGCAACCCCGGCGTCGTACTGGTGACCTCGAAACTCAGCGTGACCCTCGGTTTTCGGGTCGTGTGCAGCCAGTAGCCCATCGAGCGCTGCGTCGACCAGTGCAGTTTCCGGATCGGACGCCGGCGCAGTCGCCGTGATTGTCTCAGTCATCTCCATCGTCATGGATCAATTGTTACCCACGGGAAACCTGGAGCGTCAATCGCAGGACCGGTCCACTCGACGGGGGCGGTCCGGGACACCGTGCCACGATCAGTTGCGCGATGGCAGAATTGCTGTCGGTTGCAGTGCCGGCAGCGCACGATGATCCAACTCCTGCGCCGGGGACCTGGCCAACACGACCGTCGCAGCGAGCGTCAGGACGATGCCGAAGATGGCCGGCAGCGTCCATCCGGGACGCATCCTGTCGCCGAGAGCAGCGGCGCCGATGATGGTCGCGACCACGACTTCGGTCGACCACATCGCCGCCGTCACCGCACCGACGTGGCCGCGCATCAGGGCGACGGCATGGAGACCGAGTGCGAGAACCGCGTAGACGAGCACGGCCCACATCAGCGGCTCCGTGACCACGCCGACGAACGACTCGTCCTGCAGGTGGACCGTCCGGGCTGCCAGTGCGCTGCCGGTGAACGACGCTCCGGACAGGATTGCCAGGAGGACCGACTTCTGCAGTTTCAAGGCCAGGATCCCGAGCACGGCCACACCCGGCACGCCGAGCAGGATGCACACCTTGAGGAGGTGGGTGATCTCCTTGGCCTGCTCTTCACCGGCCGAGACACCGACGATGACCAGTCCGACGATGGTGGTCGCGACCGCGATCCGCTCCGGCCGCCCGAGGTGGGCGCCGAGCACGACCCCCGCCAACAGCACTGTCACCGCGAGACTGCCGGCGAGGATCGTCTGCACAGCGAACAACGGCAACGTGTGCAGTGCGAAGCGTGAGATCAACCAGCTCCCGAAGTCGCACAACATGCCGAGCAGGAACACGGGCTGGCGGGCCATCTGCAGGATCCCGTCCTGACCCTTGGCCGCCGTCCGGCGGGCGCCGACGGCTTGGAGGATGGCGCCGATCCCGTAGCCGAGTGAGGCGACGAGGCACAGCACCAGGGCGAGTTTCACGGGTTCGCCTCGGACATCTTGCAACCGTAGTCGTTGAACTGTCTACTGTTCCGTCTCCCCGACGGCCTTCTCGCCAGGCTTGCCGACGGCCTTCTGTGCGGCCTTGTGTGCGGCCTTGGGTGCGGCCTCGGGCGCGGCCGTGGGCGCGGATGGAGCCGCTGGTTTTTCGGCGACCGGCTTCTTTGCCCGACTGGGTGCGACACGGGGCGGCTCGCCGGCCATCTTCGGGTAGACGGGCGGCCACGGCGCATCCATCAATCCGTTGGCCTGATCGGCGCGCACCATCTCCAGCAGCGGTTCGAGAGAATTCGGGTTGTCGTCCATCGCAGCCCACGGGTCGCCGTGCAGGGCAACGCGCTCGAGCACCGTCGACATGATCAACACGTTCGGGTCGATGCTGTCCAATTCGTCCCACTCGAACGGACACGACACAGGTGCCTGATCTCGGGAGCGCACGGACCACGGCGCGAACACCGTCTTGTGGGGTGCGTTCTGGTTGAAGTCGATGAAGATTCGCTCGCCACGCTCTTCTTTCCACCACGCCGCGGTGATCAGGTCCGGCCGACGACGTTCCAGCTCACGTGCAACGGCGACTGCGGCAGACCGCACCGCGTACGAATCCCATTCGGAGGCGACGCGGACGTAGACGTGCAAGCCGCGATTCCCTGTCGTCTTGATGAAGCTGACGATGCCGAGTTCGTCGAACAGCCGCT
>JAYTRT010000604.1:0-11346 GCA_043746045.1 Actinomycetota bacterium
TGAAGTGAGCGATGCCTGAGCTGCCCGAGGTCCAAGCCCACGCGGAGCGCCTGACCGAACGGTTCGGCGGCCACATCCTGCAGAAGTTCGTGCCGATCACGTTCACCGCGCTGAAGACCGCTGTTCCGCAGCCGCAGGACGCCTACGGCCTTCCGTTGCTGAAGGTCGGACGACGCGGCAAGTACCTCCTCCTGCAGTTCGAGCCGATCACGTTCGTCGTCCACCTGATGCAGGGTGGGCGCCTGCTCGTCGACGAGAAGCAGTCGGCCAAGCCCCGCGGTGGGCAGGCCCGTTTCCTGTTCGAACCAGATCTCGACGCACCGAGCAATCCGGCGTTGCTGTTGACCGAACAGGGCACCGAACGTCGAGCCGGGGTGTGGTGCGTGCCGACGGACACAGCGTTGACCGATCTACCGCTGAGCAAACTCGGGCCCGATGCATTGGACCTCGATGCGACAGCATTGCGCGCACAATTCGCCGCCCATCCGATGCGCATTCACGGATTCCTCCGCGACCAGCGTGCAATCGCCGGGCTCGGGCGGATGCTGGCCAACGAGATCTGTCACCGCGCCAAGATCTCGCCCTTCGCCAATACGGCCAAGTTGAACGCCGACGAGGTCGGGCGCGTCGTCGATGCGATCCACGTCGCTGTGCAGGACGGACTCGACTACGAGCGGACACGCACGGACATGAGCTCGTCGAAGGACCGCCCCGGGCGCGTCCACGGCCGCGTCGGTGAAGCCTGCCCGGTCTGCGGCGACACGATCCGGTCCGTCAGCTACAGCAGCTACACCGTTGCGTACTGCCCGACCTGCCAGACCGGTGGAAAGGTCCTCGCCGACAACACGACGAGCAAGTTCTTGAAGTAGCGGCGTTCCGCCGGCGACCGGCCGACGCGTACGCTGCTCTGATGCCTGTCCACCTCCGCGCCGATCCATCCGACTATGCGTCAGCTGTGCTGGTGCCGGGCGATCCGAAACGAGCAGAGCACATCGCCGCGACGTTCTTCGATCCGGGAGCGCGCTGCGTCAACGCCGAGCGGGGCATGCTCGGCTTCACGGGCACGTTCCAGGGGAGGCCGATCAGCGTCCAGTCGGTCGGCATGGGTGGACCGAGCGCGGCGATCTACTACAGCGAGCTGATCCAACTCGGCGCGCAGCGCATCGTTCGGGTCGGCACCGCAGGTGGCCTCAAGCCGGGGCTGAGGATGGGCGACACACTGATCGCGATGAGCGCCACGCCGGACGACCGAACAGTCGACACGTTGCTGCAGGGCGAGGCGCACGCGCCGACAGCGACCTACGAATTGGTAGAACTCGCGGCCCGGCTGGCGCGCGAGCAGGGGGCCACGGTGTACGTCGGACCGGTCGTCACGAGCGGGCTGTTCTACGATCGCCGCGAGGGCGTGATGGGCCGCTGGCGCGAGCGCGGCCACCTCGGGGTGGAGATGGAGGTCGCCGTCCTGTACACGCTTGCTGCGCTGCATCAGATCGAATCCGTGGCCCTGATGACGGTCAGCGATCTGATCGAGGACGACGGCGCCAGTGAACGAATCAGTGACGAGCAACTGCGCGCCGGCGTCGACCAGATGATGCGGGTCGCATGTCACGTCGCGGTCAGCTGAGCCGAGAGCCCCGCCGCCGTGCACGACCGTCACCTGATCACCGAGAAGCGTCTCGAGCGGTACCTCCGCGAACGCATCCGTCCCGCCCGCTACGGCGCCACTTCGCAGTTCACCGTCCGCGCCTACGGCGCACCCGGAGAGCCGATCTCGTTCGACGATGCGTTGCTGGCGATGGCCGACAACGCATTCGAACCGTTCACCATCGGCAGCGCGTACGGCACGGCGTGGAGCACGACGTGGTTCCACTTCGTCGGCAGAGTTCCCCAGGCATGGCGGGGCGAAACCGTCGAGGCGCGGATCGACCTCGGCTTCGGACTGGCGCCCGGCTTCCAGTCGGAGGGTCTGGTCTGGGGACCCGACGGACCGCTCCGCGCACTCAACCCGCTCAACCACGCCATTCCGCTGTTGGCGAGTGCCACCGGCGGCGAAGAGTTCGAGTTCCTGGTCGAGGCGGCAGCGAACCCGATGATCGGCGGGCCGACCTACGCGCCCACGCCCCTCGGCGATCCAGCGACATTGCCGGACACGCTGCTCTATGCACTCAAGCGCGCCGAACTGACCGTCTACCGTCCCGATGTGGTCGCTCTCGTCCACGACCTCGATGTGCTCGGTGATCTGATCCAGCAGCTTCCGCTCGACCAACCGCGTCGACCGCAGATCACCGTGGCCATCGGCCGTGCACTCGACGCGCTCGACTTCGACGACATCGCCTCGACCGCGACTGTCGCACGGGCCGAACTCGTCGACGTCCTGTCTCGGCCGGCCGTCGCGAGCGCGCATCACATCAGCGCAATCGGGCATGCCCACATCGACACCGCATGGATGTGGCCACTGCGCGAGACGGTCCGCAAGTGCGCGCGAACGTTCAGCAACGTGCTCGACCTGATGACGCGCGAGCCCGAGCTCAGGTTCGTCTGCAGCCAGGCCCAACAGCACGAGTGGATGCGTGACCGCTATCCGTCGATCTTCGCCGCGATGCAAGAACAGGCGGCGGCGGGGCGCTTCATCCCGGTCGGCGGGATGTGGGTCGAAGCCGACACCAACCTTCCGTCCGGCGAGTCGTTGGCTCGCCAGTTCCTGCACGGTCAGCGGTTCTTCGAAGAGCACTATGGGGCAACCTGCACCGAGGTCTGGATCCCCGACGTGTTCGGCTATCCGGCCAGCCTTCCGCAGATCTTCCGACTCGGCGGAGCGCAGACCTTCCTGACCCAAAAGCTGAGCTGGAACAAGCAGAACCGGATGCCGCATCACACGTTCTGGTGGCAGGGCATCGACGGCACGAAGATGTTCACCCACTTCCCACCGATCGACACGTACAACGTGTCCATGCAGCCCGCACAACTGGCGCACGCCGAACGCAACTACGCCGACCACGGCGGTGGCTCCATGTCGATGGCACCGTTCGGGTACGGCAACGGCGGCGGCGGTCCGACGCGCGAGATGATGGAGCGGTACAAGAGGATGCGCGACCTCGAAGGCCTGCCGACGATCAGCATCGACTCTCCCGCCGATTTCTTCGCTGCGGCACAGGCCGATTATCCCGATGCATCGACGTGGGTCGGCGAGTTGTACTTCGAGATGCACCGGGGCACGTACACCTCGCAGGCCAAGACCAAGACCGGCAACCGTCGGACCGAGATCCTGCTCGGCGAAGTAGAGCTCTGGTCGACGCTCGCCGCGTCGGTGGCGGGCGCCGACTACCCGTACGACGAACTGGAGACCGCATGGCGCGAGACGCTGACGCTGCAGTTCCACGACATCATCCCCGGCTCGTCGATCGCGTGGGTCCACGACGACGCCGAGTCCACATACAAACGGCTCGGCGGCGAGCTGCAGGCCTTGCGCGACACTGCTCTGACGGCACTCGCAGCGCACACGGGCGGAGCCGTCCTTCTTGCGAACTCGGCCGCTCACTCCCGTCGCGAAGTCATCGTCGTCAGCGATTCTCTCGCTCCGACCGTCGGCATCGAAGTCGAGCCGAAGGCCGCCCAACTCCTGCAGGACGGATCGTTCGCGGTGTGGGCCGACATCGATGCGATGACCGTCGGCCCCCTGGACTGGGATTCGCTGGCTGTTGCTCCCGTTGCATCCGTCGTGGTCGAGTCGGACGACGGCGAGACGATTCTCGACAATGGGATCGTCCGTGTCGTGATCGACGCCGACGGCCTCGTTTCGTCGATGTACGACCGGCGCGTCGGTCGCGAAGTGATCGCTCCGGGGGCACGCGGCAACGTATTGGAACTGTCCTCGGACAACCCGGTCGAGTACGACGCATGGGATCTCGACGAGTACTACGCGAACACAACCGTCGAACTGATCACAGCCGACTCGGTCGACGTCGTGGACAGCGGCCCCCTTGTCGCTTCGGTCCGTGTCGTTCGCTCCTTCAATGCATCGCGTCTCGATCAACGGATCGTGCTGCGCGCCGGATCGGCACGTCTCGACTTCGTCACCGATGTCGCGTGGCACGAGAACGAGAAGGTTCTCAAAGCAGCGATGCCGATCGACGTCCACACCGATCGCACCTCGTGCGAGATCCAGTTCGGAACGGTGCAACGACCGACGCACGCCAGCACCAACTGGGATGCGGCCAAGTTCGAGATCTGCGCGCACCGCTGGATCGACGTCTCCGAACCGGATTTCGGTGTCGCGATCCTGAACGACTGCAAGTACGGCCACGACGTCCATCGTGGGGCGCTGCGGATCACCCTGTTGCGGGCCCCCAACTTCCCCGATCCGGAAGCCGACCGCGGCGATCATCGGTTCACGTACTCGCTCTACCCACACCTCGGCGACCTCGGGACGGCGGACGTGATCGCCGAGGCAGCGCGCCTGAACCAACCGGTGATCGTCAGGCGCGGGAGCGTGGCCAGTGATCAGGCAGCGGGACCGTTGACAGCCGTCACGTCATCGTCTCCAGCCGTCGTCGTCACGGCGTTGAAGCTGGCCGAAGACGGCAGCGGCGACATCATCGTGCGCGCCTACGAGTCCCGTGGGGGACGTGCGACCTCGACCATCGCGACGGCGTTCGAGACGACCAGCGTGACGGTCTGCGACTTCCTCGAGTCGCCCCTCGACGAGGAAGCCGACGCTGCTCGTCTGGAGGGCGAGGACATCGTCGTCGACCTTCGTCCGTTCCAGATCATCACGCTGCGACTCGCGTAGCCCGAACCGCCGACCCGCCGGCCGGCCGGTGTCGGGGTCGTGGCGCTTCTGCGCGAGCTTTTATCCGTACGTTCGCAGAAGAACTCGCGCAGATCCGGCCGGCCGGGGGCGAGCGATATGGTCGAGGCATGCCTGTTGCCATTCCTGCCGGTCCGCTTCGATGAGCCGACCGGCCAACCTGTTGATCGCTGTCGCCGTTCTGCTCGGCACCACTGCGTGCTCGTCGAGTGCCACGTCGGCCACCACGTCGGTGACGGGCGCGTCGAGCGGCGGCGCAGGCGCGCCCGTCGACAGCGCGACACCGGCTGACAGCGCGACACCGACTGGCAGCGCGACACCGACTGGCAGCGCCACACCGACTGACAGCGCCACACCGACTGACAGCGCGACCGTCGACAGCGCGACCGCTGAAGCTGACCGCGCGACTGTTGTGTCGTACACGATGCAGCAGGCCACCAAGCTCGGGTACCAGCTCGACGCGGCGTGTGTGGCCAAGGTCGTTGGTCAGCTCAGCGGCGCGGATGCCGCGGTCCTCGCTGCCAGCACCCAGAACACAGCGCCCGACGCCACCTCGCCCGTGCTCAGTGACGCAGGCACCAAGCTCGGCGACACTGTCATCGACTGTGCCAAGAGCAGCACCAACACCGCGCTCGTTTCCAAGGCAGTGGCATCGGTCCTGGCCTCGCCCGGCGGGGGTGACCTCGACAAGGTCTGCGTCCAGCGGATCATCGCCAAGCTCTCCGACCAACAATTGCAAGCAGTGGTCAACTCGGCAACCGATTCCACGGATCCGCAATTGCAGCCGATCGGGGCGTCCCTGTTCCAGTGCCTGCCGCCGAGCGAGTCATCGATTCCGTGACTCGCGCCACGTCGATGACAGCGGGCAATCGGCAGCGCGAGCGACGGCCGGCCGCTCGACGCTGATTCACTTCCATGATGGACTCGAAAGCCAACACCATACGGGCGCCACATGTTCAGCGCGAGCGCCATCGAGGCGAACGAGCGGGTTGGCTCCGGGCGGCTGTTCTCGGAGCCGACGACGGCATCGTCTCGGTCGCCAGTCTCGCGATCGGAGTGGTCGCATCCGGCGCCTCACGAAATGCGGTGGTGGCCGCGTCTGTGGCTGCCCTCGTGGCGGGCGCGATGTCGATGGCTGCAGGCGAGTACGTCTCCGTCAGTTCCCAGCGCGACACCGAACTCGCGGATCTCGATCGTGAACGCGATGAGCTTGTCAACGACCCCGCAGGCGAAACTCGCGAACTCGCCGCGATCTACCGCCATCGGGGTCTCTCTGCCGATCTCGCCACGCAGGTTGCCGTTGCGCTGATGGCCCACGATCCTGTCGAGGCTCACGCTCGCGACGAATTGGGTTTGCACGACCAGACCCGGGCGCGACCGGTGCAGGCAGCACTTTCGTCCGCACTGAGCTTCGTCCTGGGTGCGCTCGTTCCGCTGCTGGCCCTACTGCTTGCGAGGGGTCACTCCCGAGTTCCGGCGTTGATTGCCGGGTCGATGGTCGCCTTGTTGCTGCTCGGTATCGCCGGGGCGAAGGCCGGCGGCGCGAGTGTTCAGCGGGCAGCCTTGCGCGTGGGACTGTGGGGCGGCGCGGCAATCGCGATCACGGCGCTCGTCGGGCACCTCTTCCACACGACAACCGGTTAGTACCGGAGCGGGGGCCTGGGCCCCCGCGCAGCACGATCCCGTCACACCGCTGGATCTAGATCAGTCCGAGTTCGCGGACCGCATCACGCTCTTCGGACAGCTCCCCGGTGGAGGCGTCGATCTTGCCTCGGCTGTAGTCGTCGATGTCCAGACCCTTCACGATGCTGTAGACACCGTCCTTGCAGGTGCAAGGGAACGAGGAGATCAGGCCTTCAGGAACGCCGTAGGACCCGTCGGACGGGACGGCCATGCTGACCCAGTCGTTGTCCGCAGTGCCGAGGTGCCAGGAGCGGATGTGGCCGATCGCAGCGTTCGCAGCAGACGCGGCCGACGATGCCCCGCGGGCTTCGATGATCGCGGCGCCGCGCTTGGCAACGGTGGGGATGAACGTGCCGTCCACCCAGGCGTGGTCGTCGACGAGCGTGTAGGCGTTCTGGCCGTCGACCTCGGCGTGGAACAAATCCGGATACTGCGTCGTCGAGTGGTTGCCCCAGATGGTCATCTTCGTCACCGAGGTGACCGGCCTGTCCGTACGCGCAGCGAGCTGTGAAACGGCACGGTTGTGGTCGAGCCGGGTCATGGCGGTGAAGCGACCGGGTTCGAGACCATCGGCGTTGTGCATCGCAATCAGCGCGTTCGTGTTCGCCGGGTTACCGACGACGAGGATCTTGACGTCCTTCTTCGCACTCTTGCCGAGAGCCTGACCCTGCGGCTTGAAAATGCCACCGTTGGCACTGAGCAGATCGCTGCGCTCCATGCCCGCCTTTCGTGGCATCGCGCCGACGAGCAGAACCACATCGGCATCACCGAAAGCGACGTTGGCGTCATCGGTGCAGATCGTGTCGGAAAGGAGCGGGAAGGCACAGTCGTCGAGTTCCATCCGAACACCGTCGAGCGCCTTCAGCGCCGGCGTGACTTCCAACATCTGAAGGATGATCGGCTGATCGTCACCCAACATCGCGCCGGAGGCAATACGGAACAACAGGCTGTAGCCGATCTGGCCGGCAGCACCTGAAACAGCAACACGAAGAGGACTTGTCATACCTGCGAGCGTAGGCCCGGGCAGGTCAGCGCGACCAAACCTACGGCGTGGGGATCAGCGGCTTGCCCAGCGCTGTCAGGATCATGTTCGCGTAGAACCGAACAGCCTTCGGAGAATTGAGGTGGATGCCACCGTCGGACTTGGACAGGTCGGTCGGCGCCAACTGCGTGCCGAGAGCGTGCCAGTCGATGATCGTCACATTGGGATGGGTGACGGGCAGCGCGGTGATGATCGCATTGTTGGGATCGACCCATGCTTTCGGCGCCTTGATCGTCAGGAAGTAGACGTGCGGAAGGTCGGCGAGCAGGCTTGCCATCTCGTCGTACTGGGCCTGGGTGACCGGACCGTTCGTACCCGACTGGATGATCACCGCGCCACTGATGTCGTACTGCGACCGGGCCGTCTTGATCGCGTCGATGATCCCCTTGCCCTGGATGCTCTCCTGGGCATCGACGAGCACGCCGTGATCGGGCAACACGTTCTGCACACCTTGCATCACCGACTCGCCGATGGCCAGATCCTCGATCACCTGCTTGGCCGCGATCGTCGTGGTCGGAGCGACCGTGGTGGTCGTCTCGCCAGGAATCGTGGTGAGGCCGGGCACCGCCAGCAGGGTTGTGGAGGTGGCATCGAACACCGACGTTGCGGTCGGGGCGGTGACACCCGTGGTGGCCGTGGTCGGCGTGACAGCCGTTGTCTGCGCAGCCGCCAGACGCGAGGCGGCGGTGTCGCATTCGATCTTCGACGTGCACTTGACGTCGGCCGTGAGCAGCGACACACCGCTGTAACTGAGCAGGAGACCAATCGCTCCGACCGCGACCATGACCCGTGGGGTCGCGCTGAACCGCGTGAAGAACTCGCGTTTGCGGACCGGCATCTCGACGAAGCGGTAGCTGCCCTCGGCGATGACGACGGTGATCGCGATCGCCATCGCGAACTTGGGAAACGTCAGGGCGATGCCGGCCTGCTTGCGGATCATCTGATAGATCGGCCAATGGAACAGGTACAGGCCGTATGACCGAGTGCCGATCCAGTTCAGCACCTTGTTACCGAGGAACGTGCCGATCATCGAGCCCGGATGCGTGACAGCCGCAATGATCACGATCGTGCACAATCCGGTGAGCAGGAACCCGCCACGGAACAGGAGGCTGAAGTAGGTGCCGGTGAACGAGTCGAACAGTTCGTACTTCGACACCAGCACTGCCAGGCCGACAAGACCGACGACGGCCCAGACATCGAGCACGCGACCCTTCTCGCGCAAGGGGCCGCGCATGACTGCGAGCGGGCGCCACAACATCGCAAAGCCGGCTCCGAGCAGGATCCCGCTCGATCTGCTGAATGTGCCGAGGTAGAGGAAGTTGTTCTTCTCGACCAAGCGGCCGAACACCTCGAAGTACGCGCTCGGGAACTCGGCGGCACTCGAGTTGTAGAAGCCACTGTGGAAGAACACGGCCGTTGCGGTCGTGATCGCGATCGACAGGCCGATCAGACAGAGGCCGATCTTCGGGAGGCGCTCGCGGCCCCCACGCAGCAAGAGGATCATGATCAATGGCCAGACGAGATAGAACTGCTCCTCGACGGCCAGCGACCAAAGATGTCGCAACGGAACGAAGTCCGCCAGAGCGGCGTATCCCTGTCCGGTCCAGATCTGATACCAGTTGCTGACGTAGAAGACCGCACCGATGACGTCGCCGCGGACCTTGCCGAGGGGATCCCTGAGGAAGAGCGCGCAGTACGCCACGACCAAGGCGAGGGTCAGATACAACGCCGGCAGCAGGCGCCGGAGGCGGCGACCCCAGAACGCGCGCAGCGAGATGAAGCCCGTACGTTCGTGCTCGCCGATCAACAGCAACGTGATCAGGTAGCCACTGATCACGAAGAAGACTTCGACGCCGAGGAAGCCGCCGGAGAGCCAGTCGTGGCTGGCGTGGAAGACCATCACGGCCATCACCGCAAGCGCGCGCATGCCATCGAGTCCCGGCAGGTAGGGAACCCGACTGATCTGATTCGAAGACGCGCGAGACGTACGAGACGGGGCCACTGTGCCGATTCGCACAGTATTACCGATCAGTCCTGCCGATCACTGCTGCGGTGGTTCGACACGGGCGAGGCGGCGGCTCCATGGTGAGTGCGGCCGAGGCAACGACGGTCGATCAGCGCAACGCAGAACCGTTGAGGTTGGCGTATATCTCACGCGTCGCGGTGCTGCGATTCAACGTGTAGAAGTGCAGCCCGGGCGCACCGTTGGCGAGCAATTCGACGCACAGATCCGTCGCCACCTCGACACCGATCTTGCGGATCTCGTGCGGATCGTCTGTCGCGTCGAGGCGATCCTGTAGCCAGCCGGGCAGGGCTGTACCGCTCATGCTGGACATCCGCTCGATCAGGCCCTTGTTCGTGACAGGCATGATCCCTGGCACGACCGGCTTGTCCACCCCGAGCGCCTCGAGTTCGTCGACGAGACGGACGTAGTGCTCGACGTCGAAGAAGAACTGCGTGATCGCAAAATCGGCGTGCCGCAACTTGTCGGCCAGGTGGCGACGATCCGACTGCCGGTCGCGCGATCGCGGGTGCAACTCGGGATGAGCGGCGACACCGATCGAGAAATGGCTCATCGCACGGATATCGTCGACGAGCTCGCCAGCGTAGGTGTAGTCACTCGGCGTGACGTCGATCGGATCGGCCGGCACATCGCCGCCGAGCGCCATGATGTTGTCGATGCCGTTGTCGCGATATTGCTCGAGGATCATCGCGATCTCGGCCCGCGTGTGACCCTGGCACGTCAGGTGTGCCATCGGCGTGATCTCGGTCTCACGGCGGACCCAGGTCACGACATCGCGGGTGCGTTCCCTGGTGGAACCACCAGCGCCGTACGTGACCGAGACGAAGCTCGGGTCGAGCGGCTCGAGCTCGGCGATCGTTCGCCCGAGTGTGAAGCGAGCTTCGTCGGTCTTCGGCGGGAAGAACTCGAACGAGAAGGTCGGGCCAGCAGCCAAGAGCTCGGAGATCTGCGCCATCCGGGCAACGCTACAGATCCCCGCAGCGCCGACCGAAGAGCTTCCCGCTCAGCGGATTTCGTTCGAATCGCGAGATCGTGAAAGCACCCGTCAGACGGCGCCGGCGCATCTGCGATCAGTGTCGGAAGTGGCGCTCTCCGGTGAACACCATCGCGATGCCGTGCTCGTTGGCGGCCGCAATGACCTCCTTGTCGTTCACGCTGCCGCCCGGCTGGATGACGGCCGTGATGCCCGCCGCTGCCGTGACATCGAGTCCGTCACGAAAGGGGAAGAAGGCATCGCTGGCGCACACGCCACCGATCGCGCGGCCGGCGCTTCGTGTCTCGGCGATGCGCGCCGAGTCGACGCGGTTCTGCTGACCGGCACCGATTCCGAAAGCCTGCAGGTCCTTGGCGAACACGATCGCATTGCTGCTCACCGCCGCGCAGACCTGCCAAGCGAAACTGAGGTCGTCCATCTGGGCGTCGGTCGGCTCGGCGTCGGTGGCAACAGTCCACGAGCTTCTGTCGAGGTTGACCGTGTCGGAGTTCTGCACGAGCAGACCACCGTCGACGGCGCGCACGTCGAGCGCTGAAACCGGTGGCGGCGTCGCAGAGAGGATGCGCAGGTTCTTCTTGGTCGACAGGATCTGCAGCGCTTCGGCAGAGAACGACGGGGCGACCACGACCTCGGTGAACACCGGTGCCAACGATGTCGCCAATACGGCGTTCACTTCGCGGTTGACGGCGACGATGCCACCGAAGGCGCTCACCGGATCGCACGCGTTGGCCAGCACGTATGCCTCGGCGATGTCGTCGCGGACTGCGACACCACACGGGTTGGCGTGCTTGACGATG
>JAYTRT010000605.1:0-3681 GCA_043746045.1 Actinomycetota bacterium
CGTGCTCATGCGCCAGTTCTACGCGCGAGTTGCGCGCGATGACATCCTCGACGATGTGTTCTATCGCGTCGCCCACGTCGATTGGGCGGAACACATGACGAAACTGACGGGATTCTGGTCTCGTGTGCTCTTCGGCACAACGGGATACACGGGCGACCCCTTCTCCGCACACCAGCGCATCCATCAACTCGAACCACTGACACCGGCACACTTCGCACGCTGGCTCGCGCTCTTCCATGACTCACTCGACCGCAAGTGGTGCGGACCGAACGTCGACAAGATGAAAGCGGTCGCCGAGACCGTCGCGCGGGCGCATCAAGAGCGACTCGCCAAGCCCCCCACCCAGTCCGGCCGGACCTCAAGAAAGCAGAAGCCAATGCGAACCACTCTGCGCATCGACAACGCGAACTGTCCAAACTGCTTCAACGACACCGTTGATCAGCTCACACGACTCGACGGAGTACGTGCCGTGCACGGCTCAATGGCTGTCGGAACGATCGACATCGACCATGATCATGTCGCCCTCGACGACTTGATCGGTGTGGTTCGCGATCACCTCCACGGCATCGAAATGTTCGCAAACGAGATCCGAATGGTGCCCCTCGAGCCCTCATTGAGCCCGACGATCTGCGCCCACGAGTCGTGAACGATCCAAACCTTCCGGCTGAACTCGTCGAGGCTCGGCGAACACCTCTGTTCACTCCAGAGACACTGCCCGATGCGCTCATCGCATCTCACCGCACATCGGTGTGGGCCGAACTGCGGGTGCAGGCCGGCAGCGTCCGCTACATCGACCTCGAGGGCGACACGCCACGCGATATCCGCGTCGAGGCCGGGCAAAGCGCAGTGATCGTCCCCGCCGTCGAACATCGGGTCGAACCATCGACTGACGCCCGGTTCTACGTGCAGTTCTACCGAGCACCGGGCGCCGATCTCAGCCCCGGCCACGTACCCGCACCTGTACAGCGTCGGTCCGGCGCCTGGGAACGACGGAACCGTGACCTTGACACAGCCGAGGAATCCTGGAGATGGTCACCCGCCAATACGTCGACGTCATCCAAGACGATGCGCTAGAGCCGTACTTCAACTTCAATCCCGGGTTCATCGACTGGAATGCGCACATCCATGCGGTCGCCGACTACTGGAGCCATGTCTTGCTGCTCGCACCCGACTACGAGATCGACACGATCGAGAACCACCGTGGCCTCCACGAGCGGGTGCCGTTCACGCCTGATCTCTTCGATCGATGGCTCCGGTTCTTCCATGACACCATCGATGGCGGATGGACCGGGCCCTATGCCGATACCGCGAAGAAGCGTGCAACCGGGATGGCATGGGCCATGGCTCAACGATTCCTCGGACACGGCGTCTGGCGGCCCGCCATCTCAGACCGGCGGTAGGGAGACATGGCAGGCGCCATCGCCATAGTGGTGGTCCTTCTGACGTTCCCCATCCTCGTTGGCATCGGGTCCGCCGCAATCGCAGCCGCTCTCGGCCAAAGTCTCTCCAATGACGGAGCCGCACGAAACGCAGGATCCGAACTCAACGATCTCAACGTCTGACCTTCAGCTCCGCAGCTCGCCGACGTAGGTCGACACCAGTGTCTCGACACCCAGTCTGTCGGCGAACACAAAGTGCCGCGTTTGCGACGTTGGCGAACTCGCCAAGCACCTCCCCGACATCCTGGCGACAAAGCCTTTCGGACCGTCGTCGACGAGCGAGATGGACCTTACGATGTTGGGCGTTCAAGGAGCGGGCCAGGGGCACCGACTCGCATCTCCACTGCCCGCGATTGGCCGCCGACAGCAAATGTCACCGCTCGCTCGTTGCATTTCGTTACATACGGCGCTTCCAGTGTCGGCGTCAGCGCTGTCTGTCGGCGCGGTGTTGAGATAGGTGTCGAGTCGTTGGTTGGCGATGTGTTGTTCGTCGTCGAGTGCCCCCGACGTAGGTGGACACGAGGGTTTCAACGGAGTGTCCGAGTCTCGGACGGTCTCACCCAACGGCATGCCGGCGCATAGCCATGTGGTGGCGGCGGCGTGTCGGCAGTCGTAGACGCGTAGCGGTGGCTGGCCAACCGATTCGAGCGCACGATGCCACGCCCTCGCCCAGTTCGACCCGCTGGGCATGGTGTCGTTGCGTGTGCGGAACAACAGCCGGTCCGGTGCGACGAGTCCCTTCTCGTCGCTCCATTCGCGCAGGATGCTGACCAGCACCGGCGGGATCGGCACAGTGCGCTGCCCGGTCTTGGGTTCGCCGGGTTCATCGAAGGAGATGTCGGCCTCGGTGACATCGACACGCCCCCAACCTCCGGTGGGGAGGTTGACGGTTCGGACGCGGAGCATCACGACCTCGGATGGTCGTAGCCCGGCGTAGTAGGCGACAGCGGTCATCACCCTGAACGTCTTGCTGCCGGGTTGTTGGGTGACGATCGCGTCGATCGCTGCGGCCATCACTGGCGGGGACGGCAACGTCCGGATGTCCACACTGCGTTTCGTGCGTGCGACCTTTCGGCGTGCCCGTGACTTGGATCGCTGCGGCCACGCATCCGCCGAAACTGCGCCATCGGCGATCGCGGCTTTGGATGCACGCGCGGGCAACGATGCGGATCCGGTTGGCGGCGGTCGCGGCCATCTGCGAACCGTCCATTTTGAGGGCGAGCTTGCGGTCGATGTCAGCGATGCGTTCCCGATCGAGGTCTCCGAGTGTCAGGCAGTTCTTGGCGAGCCACCGCTCCAGCACCACATCCCAGTGGGTCTCGGTGCCAGGCGCCAACGGGTGTACAGGTAGACGCGCAGCCTGTCGGGCGGCTTCGCTCCGACACGGATCGCGATCGTGGCGAACCGCGCCAGTGTCTCGACCGCGGAGGTCCGGGTGCGTGGTTGCCATTCCGCCCATTGCTCGGCGAGCCATCGTCGCGCCCACTCATGCACACCGAGTTCGCCGAGTGGTGTTTGCCATGCGTCGGGTTCGCCGCTGGGCTCGTCGAACCTGCTGCCGTCCTGTACCGCCTGTAGGAGGCGACCGCGGTAACGGTCTGCTTCGATGCGGGTGCGGAACGACTTGGAGCGGTGTCGGCCGTCGATGGTGTAGCGCACTACCCACGGCAGCTTTGCCTGCGTCGTGGAACGGCGATCTTGGACCCCGTAGATCTTGACGACTTGCATCGGTCGGACCATCACGCATCACCTCCAGCCATGTCACCGTCATTGACCGCGAGTGGCCCGCAGTTTTGGGAAGGCCTTGGGATGAGAATAGTCCGACCGATGCTGCCGATACCGCTGACCTGGTCGAACACCCGTCCTGACTGGAGGGTTCCTAAATCGCAGGTCGGAGGTTCGAATCCTCCCGGGGGCACAAGAAAACACGGTATGAGCAGGTGGTTTATTGCCGGCGCCGATCGACCAATAGCCAACCGTGGGTCGAAATGCGGGCGAACTCTCAGCGCGATTGGGAAGGCCAGGGGAAGGACCGACTTCCGGTGCAAGGCCCAGCAGTGATGAGTCTTGCACCGGAGCTTTCCGGGGCGGCCCTCTGTTCGCTCTATATCGAGCAAGGACGGCTAAACCATGGGAAGGCGTGCACGGACATGCCTTTGCGGGGGTCAGCTTTCGACG
Source organism: Actinomycetota bacterium (assembly GCA_043746045.1). Classification (GTDB taxonomy): domain Bacteria; phylum Actinomycetota; class Acidimicrobiia; order Acidimicrobiales; family Ilumatobacteraceae; genus WLMZ01. Next base: position 3,618 of record JAYTRT010000605.1, read on the forward strand.
AGGAGCACGAGGGTGTCTTGGCGGACGCCGTCGTATTTCATCGCTGCAGCACCTGCTTCGCTCT
>JAYTRT010000606.1:0-11316 GCA_043746045.1 Actinomycetota bacterium
CCGACGTCATTGTCAACGGAGTCGTTGGTTTCGCCGGTCTCGATGTCACCGTCGCCGCCCTGCGGGCCGGGAAGCGGCTTGCCTTGGCGAACAAGGAAAGTCTGATTGCGGCTGGTCCGGTGGTGCAGCCACTGCGACTCGTTCGTGGCGCAGAATTGGTCCCTGTCGATTCAGAACACTGCGCTGTACACCAATGCCTGCGCAGCGCTGCTCGCCCGGACGCCGAACTGTCGCGCATCGTGTTGACGGCCAGTGGCGGACCGTTCCGTGGGCGGAGTGCGGCTGACCTGGCCGATGTCGGAGTGGATCAGGCGCTGGCCCACCCGACGTGGAAGATGGGTCCGAAGATCACGATCGATTCGTCGACCCTGATGAACAAGGGTCTCGAGGTCATCGAAGCGCACGAGCTGTTCGGAACGCCCTACGACAAGATCGAGGTCGTCGTACACCCGCAGTCGATCATCCATTCGATGGTCGAGTTCACCGATGGCGCCACCATTGCGCAACTGAGCATGCCGGACATGCGACTGCCGATCGGATACGCACTTGCCTATCCGAACCGGATCGGCACGGCATTCGGGCGCATCGACTGGACCACCCTCCGGCGCCTCGACTTCGAGGCACCGGACATGGGCACGTTCCGATGCCTGGCCCTGGCCTATGCCGCCGGCCGCGTCGGCGGTACCGCCCCAGCGTGGCTCAGCGCAGCCAACGAAGAGGCCGTCGAGGCATTTCTCGCCGGACGGATCCGGTGGACCCGGATCGCAGAGATTTGCGACGCCGTGCTCCAGCAACACACCGAAACAACCGATACATCAGCCATGTCCGTCGAGGACATCGTCGCTGCCGATGCCGCAGCGCGACGCGCTGCACAGGAGGTGCTCAGTCGATGAGCAACACGTACGAGAGAATCCGCGGCGAGGTGCTCGCCGGTGGCGCGATGGGCGAAGAGGATCCGACAGTCGGTGGCATGCGTGCCGTGCTCGGCGTCGGGGCGATCCTGGCATTGCTCGTGCTGCTCGCGTTTGCCAGCATCTGGAGCTTTGTCTTCGTCGTCGGACTGTTGATCTCCATCTTCCTGCACGAGTGCGGCCACTTCTTCACAGCGCGCCGGTCGGGCATGAAGGTCACCCAGTTCTTCATGGGTATGGGCCCGAAGGTCTGGAGCTTCCGCAGGGGCGAGATCGAGTACGGCGTCCGTGCCCTGCCGATCGGAGCGTTCGTGCGGATCGTCGGGATGAACAATCTCGACGAGACGCCGCCCGAGGACGAGGACCGGGCGTATCGCAGCAAGTCGTATCCGCGCCGAATGCTGACGATCACCGCTGGGTCGATCATGCACATGATCATCGCGATCGTGCTGATCTTCACCGTCTATTCCACCTTCGGCAAGAGCCAGGCGAGCAGTCGGCTCGCGTTCGCCGACGTGGCCGCAGGTCAAGGAGCGGCCAATGCCGGGGCGAAGCCCGACGATGTCCTGATCAGCATCGACGGCAAGGTGCCGACCACGAGCGATGCAGTCGGGCAGATCGTTCGTTCACACAAGCCGGGCGACACGATCTCGCTCGTCGTCTCGAGAGCCGGTCAGCAGATCGATCTCAACGCCACACTGGGCACGAACCCGGATCCGACGCTGACGAACGTCGCCTACCTCGGCGTCAGCTCCGGGTACAGGACCGAATTCGTGCGCCATGGATTTGCGACCACGTTCGTGAACAGCTTTCGGGATCTCGGCACGGTTGCCTGGGACAGCGTCGGCGGGGTGGTCAAGGTGTTGAACCCGGTCAACATCTATCACCACCTCGACGGCACCAACAAGGATCAGACCACCCAGCCGGTCACCGTCTACGGAATCAGCAAGCTCAGTTCCAAGATCGGCGCCGAGACCGGGTTGGCCGGCATCCTGCTGACTCTCGCCGGTGTCAATGTCTTCGTCGGCCTGCTGAACATGGTGCCGCTGCTGCCCTTCGACGGTGGACACGCTGCAGTTGCCACGTACGAGCGGCTGCGTTCGCGCAAGGGTCGCATCTACCGTGCCGACGTCGGCAAGATGGTGCCGGTCGCAATGGCGGTGATGACCTTCTTGGCATTCGTGCTGTTCGCCGGGCTGTACCTCGACATCACCAACCCGATCCGCTGACTCGCTGGCAGACTGATGGCGATGTTCGAACGTCGCAAGACCCGTCAGATATTCGTCGGCAAGGTCCCGGTCGGCGGTGACGCGCCGATCACGATCCAATCGATGACGATCACCAAGACAGCCGATGTCGAAGGCACGCTGCAGCAGATCTACGCCCTGGCTGCGGCCGGCTGCGACATCGTGCGCTGCACATGCAACGAGGCAGAAGCGGCCGAGGGTCTGGCTCAGATCGTGCCCCGCTCGCCGATCCCGATCATCGCCGACATCCACCATCAGTACAAGATGGCGTTGGCAGCGATGGAGGCTGGTGTCCACGGCCTACGTCTCAACCCCGGCAACATCCGCAAGCCCGAGCACATCCGCGCCGTCGCGTCAGAGGCGCGAGACCGTAAGGTGCCGATTCGGATCGGCGTGAACGGTGGGTCCCTCGATCCGGCCCTCTATGAGAAGTGGGGCGGGATCAAGCCCGAGGCACTCGTCGAATCGGCGATGCACGAATTGCGTTTCTTCGAAGAGGTCGACTTCGATCTCGTCAAGATCAGCGTCAAGGCATCGAGCGTCCCGCTGATGGTCGAGGCCTATCGGCAGTTGTCCGAGGTCACCGACATTCCGCTGCATCTCGGCGTGACGGAAGCGGGCCCGCCGCCGGCCGGCTTGCTCAAAGCCACAGCCGGCATCGCCACACTGCTGATGGAGGGCATCGGCGACACGATCCGGTACAGCCTGACAGCCGATCCGGTCGAGGAAGCCCGCGCCGGGCGACAGCTGCTCGAGGCCCTCGGTCTCCGTGAACGAAAGAACATCGATCTGATCGCCTGTCCCAGTTGTGGACGCGCCGAGATCGACGTGATCGACGTCGCCAAACGGGCGATGGAAGCGTTCGGCGACCGCAAGATTCCGCTGCAGGTCGCCGTGATGGGGTGTGTCGTCAACGGGCCGGGTGAGGCCCGCGAAGCCGACCTCGGCATTGCGGCGGGCAACAAGCGTGGCCACTTGTTCGTCAAAGGTCGCAACGTCGCGGTCGTCCCCGAGAGTGAGATGGTCGAGGCGCTGGTCGAGTGGGCCGAGTTCATCCACGAGCACGGCACCGAGGCTGCGATCGCCCGGGTCGACACAGCCAAAGCCGAGCGAGAGGCGGCCAAGGACCGCGCCCAACTGCTCGACGAGCAGGGCGCCGACGCCAATCACGCCAGCGAGAAGATCGTCGAAATCCGTAAGACCTTCGAAGCCTGAGGCCGCCCGTGGCCTGAGGCCGCCTGTGGCCAGTGGCGGACCTGTCTCGGTGTCGTTCCTGTCTCGGTGTCGTTCGGCTGAAGCGTCCAGCCAACGCCACCGGGACAGCCGAGAGCGCCGACGCATCGTTCGGCCGAGGAGCGTTCGCGGTCATGGTGGCGTCAGCTGAATCGGCCACCGATGCGGAAGACGCTCGCTGTCCCGGTGAGCGACACCGGCTCGGCATCGAGTGCCACGACGCATTCGCCGCGACCGAGTTCGGCGGTGGTGCCCGACATGCAGAAGATCAACTCCGGCCCCTCGGCAATCCAGTTCGTCGACCCGTCCACGTCGTATCTGGTGATGCGGAAGTCGTCGACTGGTACAGGGAAAGAGATGCCCCCGTCGACCGTGATCAGCGGCTCCACCAGTGGGTCGACCAACGGTGTGTCGTCGAGGATGCGCAGGACCTCGTCGACATCCACGTACTTGTCTGTCAATCCACAGCGCAGGACGTTGTCACTGCTGGCCATCACCTCGATGCCCGTGCCGCCGAGGTAGGCGTGCATGTTGCCGGCACCGAGGTAGATCGCCTGCCCAGGTTCCATGCAGACGTAGTTGAGGATCAGGACGATGGCCGCTGCGGGGTCGTTCGGGTGGATCTGCCCGAGGCGACTCAGCCAGCGGCACCGCGGATCAGAGTGTCCGGCCGCCGCTGCGAGGAGATCACTCAGATCGGGCCGTTCGTGCAGGAGCAGACCAATCGCGCCGTCGGCGCCACCGTGGGCGAGGATCGACCGCAGCGAGTCCGCAGGTGCGCCGAGCGAGGCGAGCAGGGCGTCGGTCTCGTCGAGGGGTGCAATGCCGCACACCGCCTCGAATCGGGTCAGCGCACAGATCAATTCGGGCTTGTGCCGATCGTCGCGATAGTTCCGCTGTGGCGACGTCAGGGCGACTCCCGCTGCGCTTTCGCGGGCGAACCCGGAACGCGCCTGTTCCGCGGATGGATGAACCTGAAGGGACAACGGCTGGCCCGCGGCCAGAACCTTGAGCAGGTACGGCAACTCGCCGGTGACCGATTCGAGGGTGGCACCGGAGTCCAGGTACGAGGGGGCTGCCGGGTGGGTTCCGAACCACAACTCGGCCCACGGCCGGCCCTGTGATGGCAGACCCAGCAGCCGTGGGATGGCATCGACATCGCCCCACGGATAGTGCTGGACGGTTCCCTCGACGTGTCGCATGAGCGCCACACTGTAGTCGTCGGTCAGTTGGGCAGACCGACGACCGCTGTTCCCGAGACGTGCTCGCCGAGGCTGTTCGTGGCGGTCAGTTCGATGGAGACGAGCGTGTCATCACCAGGCGAACCAGCGCTGATCGCCGTCACTCGACCCGAGTAGACGAGAGTCGAACCGGCGTATGCAGGCGCACCGAGGCGGATCGCCAGTGCGCGGATCATCGCCTCGGGGCCCGCCCAGTCGGTGATGAACCGACTGCAGTACGCGGTATCGGAGAGGATGTTCATGAAGATCTCGGGCGATCCCTGCTCCTCGGCATAGGCGCGATCATGATGCACGGGCATGAAGTCGCGCGTTGCGATGGCCCCGGCAACGACGACCGTGGGCGTGACGTCGACGATCATCTCGGGCAGTTGGTCTCCGACGTGCACATCTGCGGTACGGAGGGTGGTCCGGTCGGCGCGCCCGCTCATGCGGTACCCGGTTTGAACTTGAGGATTCGAAACCGCTGCAGTCCGACCACCTCGCCCGCTTGGTCCACATACGTCGTCACCCACGTCACGAAATGTCCGACACCGATGCGCGTCTGCTTCTCGGTCGAGATCGATTCGATCACGGTGCTCGACGAGATCACGTCGCCGATACGCAGGTAACGGTGGACCTCGAACTCGGAGTTCGAGGCCAACGTTCCGACGAAGCCGGCGTCGTCGAAGACGCCGAGTGCGGAGGCCGATTCGGACTCGACCGGTGACCCGCCCCGAGAGGCGATGCCGGTGAGCACCGGGGTCGGCATGGTCCAGGTCTGCAACATCAACGGGGGCGCGACGATGCCCTCGAAACGAGACGATGCGGCGAAAGCCGTGTCGACGTAGACGGGGTTGTCGTCTTCGAAGGCAGCGGCCCAGTGGCGGATCATCGGCTGATTGACGGGATCCGGTGCAACCGCATCATCGCCGGCGCGAACGGGTTTGCCGACGAGCAGATCGAGCTGGTCCTGGAACGACGTCATCGCAGGCTCCGAAGTCGCCGAATTGTTCGCCTGTCGCAGGTCGAAAACGGTGCGAACGTCATCACAGGAAATCGTACAAGCTGACGATCGGGCGCTTGCCAATGACGTCAGGCCTCGATGGACGGGCCGGGATTTCTCCCTCGGCGGCGTGGCTCCCGCAATGGGAACAGCGACCCAACCGTGAACTGGGGGTTTCCCTAGTAGACCGCGGTGCGGTGGCGTCGTACGTTGAGGACTTCCGGTCCTCCGCTTTTTGCACGCGGCGGCCACGAGGAATTCTCGACGGACGTGCCGAGGTTCTTCCTGAATTTCGACGGCTGAGGGTCAGCGAGGACATCGATGGGCAACGGATTTGATGACTGCGCGCGTCGCTTCGGCCGAGCGACGACTCGGCGACAGGCGCTCGGACTGTTCGGTCGCACCGCAGCGGTGGCTGTGGGGGGCGCCGGGGTGATGCAGATGATCGGTACCCCGGCTGCGCATGCCGTTTGCCTGACCGAGTACCCGCCGGCGAACCTCACCGACTGCCCCAACAAACGTCCGCACCCCGGCAACATCCGGACGTCGAACGGCTGTGGTCCGGAAGGCAGCGCGTTCCCTCTGCCGCAGGGCTTCGGATCGGCTTCGTTCACGGCGGCCTGTAACGGACATGACATCTGTTACGAGACGTGCGGTTCGCCCAAGGCGGGCTGTGATTCGACGTTCGGCGACCGGATGGTCGATCAATGCATCGCGACCTACAGCGGATCGTTCCTGCGTGAAACGGCCTGCATCGCGTTCGGCGGTCTGTACGAGGCCGGCGTGTCGGTCGGCGGTGGGGGCGCCTACGACGACGCTCAGAAGAAGGACTGCGAGTGTTGCCGCCCGGTGCCGACCGTGTACTGCGGATGCAACCACAAGTGCTACACCAACGCCTCGCTGTGCGCGACGGAATGCCACGGAACGCTCGGCTGCTTCAGTCAGATCTGTGGCCCGGCCACGGCAGCGCAGTGTCCGTGATGGGTGCCGCCCTGACCGCTTCGTTGTCGGCAACGCCACTGGCATTCCTGTTCGTGCGCTGCGCGCTCGCCGCCATCTTCGCGGCTGCCGCCGTGTCCAAGGCTGTGGACCGGAAGGCGACGCTGACCGCCGTCACAGAATTCGGAGTGCCCGAACGGTTTGCGCCGTTCGCAGCCGTTGCGGTCGTGATCGCAGAAATCGCCGTCGCCACAGGCCTCGTCGTGACGCGAACTGCGACGTTCGGCGCGTCGGGTGCATTTGTCCTTCTCCTCGTCCTCTCGGCAATCGTCATTGTCAATCTGCGCGCCGGGAGGCGGCCGGCATGCAGCTGTTTCGGACAGAGCTCGAAGGCGCCGATCGGCGCGTCGACGCTGATCCGCAACGGTGTGCTCGGTTCTGCCGCGACAGCGCTCCTGATCCGCCGCGCCTGCGTGGGTGGCGATGCCCTCGGTCGATTCGATCGGGTCAGTGCGGCGCAAGGGGTGGTCACCCTGAGCACTCTCGTCATCGGTGGGTTGCTCGCGTTCCATTCGTGGCTGCTGATCAACCTGATGCAGCAGAACGGTCGGTTGCTCGACCGGGTCGATCAGCTCGAGGCGGCTGCAACTGGGCCCGTCGCGATCGTTGCGACCCCGTCGGCGCGGCGCTTCGATCAGTCGAAACCCGGGCTGCCGGTCGGTTCGCCCGCCCCTCGATTCGGTCTTCCGGATGTTCATGGAGAGCGGTACGGAATCGACGACGCGCTGGCCGATGGGCAGCCGACCATCGTCGCGTTCTTCGAGACGCACTGCGACGCGTGCGTCGAGTTGGCAGCCGAACTGAACGGTCGAACCGATCCGTCCGTCAACCGGATCGTTGCCGTGGTCCACGGTACGCGCGACGACGTCGCGCAGCGATTCGTCGGCCCCGGTTTCGTCGCCACCTTGGTCGACCGCGACGGCACGGTTGCCAAGCGATACGGCATCAGCGGCACGCCCAGCGCAGTCGTGGTCGCGAGCAACGGTACGACCAGCTCGGCGATGTCGGGTGGGCGTACGGCAGTCGACCGCCTGCTGCGCCAAACCGAGACGGCCGGAGTCGTCCCATTGGAGAGGGTCAGCCGATGAGCACGATCGATGTCTCGTTCGATGCAACCGGGATCTGGGCCGGACAGGCCCAACTCAACGGCGACGTCATCGACGTCAGGTCGACGATCCAAGAGAACGACTCCCATGCGCTCAGCGGTGTCCTCTACTTCGGCGACCCGTCGAGCGGAGGGCTCCTCGACTTCGGTTCGGTCACGGGCAAGCGCACAGACGCGTCGGGCAACTGGGCGACGGCGGCCGGGGCGAAGGTCGCCGGGACGTTTGCGACGGACACGTTCTCCGGCACGCTGACCATCCCGCGTGCGGGCACGGCCGGTGTGCAGGCCGCACTGGAATTGCATCGAACCCCTCGGTTGCTCCAGGGGTTCGTGCCGATCGTGCCCGGCCGGTTGTTGGACACCCGCACTGACCACTCGGATCCGCCGTATGCCGGGAGCGTCCAATACGTCGCCGTCACCGGATTGTTCGAGATTCCCGACAACGACGTGGGGGCTGTCGTGGTCAACATCACGGGCACCGACACGCTCGGACCCGGCTACGTGACTGCCTGGGCTTCAGGAACGGATCAGCCTGCGACGTCCAATCTGAACCTGGAACGTGCCGGGCAGACTGCGGCGAACCTTGCGATCGTGCCCGTCGGCAGCGACGGCCACATCAGACTGTTCACGCAGTCGGGCGGCCATCTCATCGTCGATGCGTTCGGATGGTTCTCGACATCGTCGATCCTGCATCTCACTGCGGTCCCGACTCGCGTGCTCGACACCCGTTCCACATCGGCGCTCGGATACAGCGGCGCCACACCCGGACCGGGAGCCATCGTCGACGTCTCGCTCGCCGTTCCCGGCGGCCTGCCGCCATCGGGCGTCGGAGCCGCGGTCGTCAACATCACGGCGACCGGAACTCTCGGCCCCGGCTACGTCACAGCGTGGCCGACAGGGCAACTGCAGCCCCCGACATCGAACCTGAACATCAGCGCTGCCGGCCAGACGATCTGCAATCTCGCCATCGTCCCCGTCGGTGCGGACAGCAAACTCAGCCTGTTCAGCCAATCGGGAACCGATCTGATCGTCGACGTGTTCGGATGGTTCGCCGTCTCCACGGCGAGTGCCGGACCTCTGCAGGGCGTTCGATCCGACGGCAACCTCGTCAGCGACGGCAGCTTCGAGGCATCGGCGTCGATCGCCAAGCAGAGCTCTTTCAACACGATCACCAGCTCGCTCGGGTCGTGGATGGTGACCAGCGGAGCCGTCGACATCGTCGGACCCGGATCGGCAAAGGCGTTCGACGGTGATCAATTCATCGATCTCAACGGCAACGGCTACTCACCCGGCACGCTCGAGCAATTGATTCCCACGTCGGCCGACCGTCGATACCAGGTGAGTTTTCAACTCGCAGGCAATCCGAACGGAACGCCGGCGGTGAAGACGCTGGAGGTCACGTTCGGTGCCGGCAAGCAGCAGTTCTCGTTCGACGTCGGCGGCCACACGAACGCCGACCTCGGGTGGACCGAACATTCGTTCATCGCCAACCCCGATTGCGGCGCGTCGACGGTGCTCAGCCTGCGTAGCACGACCAAGGGCGACAAGGGGCCGAACATCGACGCCGTCAAAGTCGTCGACGTCGGTCCGGGCACCGGTTGTCATCTCGGTGGCTATCAGTCGATCGGGCCGCTACGGGTATTCGACACCCGCCCGGCGACGCAGGTCGGATACACGGGCGACAAGCCGAATGCCGGCGCGATCCTGCGGGTGCAGATCGCCGGAGTCTCCGGCGTTGCTGCGACCGGGATCACCGCCGTCGCGATCAACCTGACGGCCACCGAAGCGGGTGGGCCGGGGTACGTGACAGCGTGGGCCTCGGGAACGCTCCAGCCCGATACTTCGAACCTCAACCTCGAGTCCGTCGGTCAAACTCGGCCGAACTACGCAATCGTGCCCGTCGGTATCGACGGTGGCATCAGCCTGTTCACCCAGACCGACAACCACCTCATCGTCGACGTCTTCGGCTGGTTCGCCTGACCATCATGGTTCGGCCGCACGGGCCGGACGCTGTTCGATCTCGCCCAGCCACGACGCGGTCTCGATCATCGTGGGCATCAGGGAACAAATCCGCTGTGCGAACTCCAGAACGCTCGACGACAGATGAACGGAACGAAGTACGGCCGAACAGGACGTGTCCGATCAGCCGGTCGATGTCAGAACAGCCGTAGCTCGGTACTTTCGATGCCACGAAGCTCGTCGTAGCTGACTTCGACGCACGTGATGCCACGAGCAGCGGCGAGCGTTTTCGCTTGTGGGGCGATGGTCTGACCGACCAGCACGCCACGCACACCGCCTGGCAGCCGGGGGTCGTCGTTGAGGTACACCAGATAGCGAGTCAGCTGCTCGACGGCGTCGATACCGGCGCGCCGCTTCACCTCGATGCCCACGTACGCAGAAGCGGTCGACGGCGTTGACACGTTGCCGTCGATTTCGCCGCGTTGTTCGAGTTCGATCGCAATGACCTGTCCGGAGGCATCACGGCAGACGAGGTCGATCGGCCCGATCGCGGTCGGGTATTCGCGGCGAACCAGCGTCAGCCCGACCTCGATCGAGTGCGGGGCGGCGGCGAGCAACTCCTGGAGGTGCGCTTCCACCCCGTCTTTCTGGAGACCCGGATCATCGCCGAACTCATGCGCCGAATCGGTCATCACCTCGTGCAGGGTGATGATCAGCTGCTCGGCTTTCGGGTTGGTGACGATCCAGTGATCGCCGTTGTCGACAATCGTGTTCGGGGCGTTCATCCAGTTCAACGGTTTGTAGGCGCCCCCGTCGGCATGGATCGCGACACAACCGTCGGCTTTGACCATGATCAGCCGGACGGCTTCGGGCAGATGCGCCGAGAGACGTCCGTTGTAGTCGACGGTGCAGCGGGCGATGACGAGACGCATGAGCGTCTCAACCTAACGCTTGACGTGATCTCGCATCCGCTTCTGGATCAGTTCACGACGCGCCTGGAGGTCCTTGTAGGTGAGCGACTCGGTGTTGCTGTCCAGCCCGAAACTGGCCTTGACACCGTCGAGGTTGATCGCCAGTGCATCGGCGTCGACGCCGAGTTCACGGCCGAGCCGTTCGCCATGACGCTCGGCGAACAACATCGAGATGTTGCCGATCTCGGCAAGGATGTCGAGGTTCGGTGCAAGCCGGGCGATGGCACCGTCGAGGAACACCATGTTCTTGACGTACAGCATCAGCTCCTTGGGCAGTTTCGCCCCGTACCCGAGCAGCGACTTGACGACGCGTTGCACTTCCTTGACCAGTTCGTCGCCGCTCAACGTCGTTGGATCGATCGTCGGCTCGTCGAGGCGGAGGTCGAGGATGACTGCATCGAGATCGGTGTCACGAGGCAGAGCCCCGAGGTCGCGGAGTGCGGCAACCTGGCCGCGCACGTCGTTGGTGATCGCGCCCATCATCAGACGCAGGAACGCCGACCTGCGTTCGCCGCTGAGTCGACCGACGATGCCGAAGTCCAACAGTGCCGTACGACCGTCTTCGAGGACGAGCATGTTGCCGCCATGGAGGTCCCCGTGGAACAGGCCCTCGACCATCGCTCCTTCCATGAAGGCGATCATTCCCGACCGGATCACGGCCTCGGTGT
>JAYTRT010000607.1:0-3665 GCA_043746045.1 Actinomycetota bacterium
CGCGGTCGTGAGATGGCTCACCCGGAACTCGGATCGAGACTGCTCGACAGCGTCATCGCGCAGGTCGACGGACTCGGCAAGATCGAAACTCAGGCTCGCCTCGAAGGTCGGAACATGACGATGGTGTTGGCCCCGGAGAAGAAGGTCGTTCCGAAGAAGGAGCGGTCGAGCGGGGACAAGCCGGAATCCGAAGCCGAGACGACCATGTCCGAAGCCGAGACGACCGTGTCCGAGGCCGAGACGACCGAAGCTCCGACCGACGTTGCGACCGAAGCTTCGAGCGACGTTGCGACCGAAGCTGCGAACGACGTTGCGACACCCGACGAATCTCCAGCAACTCCCGCTGAACCAGACATCACCGACGCGGAAATGTCCGTCGTCGAAATCACCGAGTAGGACATCCAATGCCAAAGATGAAGACCAGCAAGACCGCTGCGAAGCGGTTCAAGAAGACCGGATCCGGCAAGCTTCGCCGCCTGCAGGCCAACCGTCAGCACCTGTTCGAGAAGAAGTCGTCGACGCGCACCCGTCGCCTCGCCGGCGAAGTCGCCGTCCACCCGGGCGACGCACGCAAGATCAAGCGTCTGCTCGCCGAGCGCTGAGCATCCCGCTCCCACCTGAACATCATTTCGAAACAGGACTGACGATCCCACTGGGGTCACCCGAGAAAGGAACACGTCATGGCAAGAGTCAAGCGTGCGGTTGGTGCGAGGAAGCACCGCAAAGCAACACTGAAGAAGGCCCGTGGTTATTACGGTATGCGCAGCCGCTCGGCGCGCTTCGCCAACGAGCAGAACATGGGCTCCGGGCAGTACGCGTTCCGCGACCGCCGGGCCAAGAAGGGCGAGTTCCGTCGTCTCTGGATTCAGCGAATCAACGCTGGCTGCCGCATCTACGACCTCAGCTACAGCCGGTTCATCGCCGGGTTGAACGCTGCTGAGATCGAGGTCGACCGCAAGATCCTGGCTGATCTCGCCGTGCGCGACATCGATGCATTCGGCAAGCTGGTCGCAACAGCGAAGGCAGCACTCGCCTGAGCGATCCTCGCGAATTCCAGCCGGGCTACCAGTACGGCTACCAGCACCCTCATGTTCAACGACTGCGGCGCCTGATCGGGCGCCGCAGTGCGCGTCGGGACGAGGGTTCGTTCGTCGTCGAAGGCAGAGTCCTGATCGAGGAGGCAATCGCCGGGGGATGGGAGATCGAGGCCCAGTTCCATGACCCGAGAGGGCGCCCGGTCGAAGGTGCGGGCGGTGAGATCTTCGAGTTCGCGCCGCACGTGATGGAGCGAATCGGATCGACCGAATCGCCTCAGCCGGTCCTCGCTGTCGTGCGCATTCCCGACACGCGCATCGACGACCTGGCCGGAGCCAATCTGGTCGTCGTCTGCGACCGAGTTTCGGATCCTGGCAACCTCGGCACCATCTTCCGCTCGGCCGAGGCAGCTGGGGTCGATGGCATCGTCCTCGTCACCGGATCCGTCGATCCGTTCAATCCGAAAGTCGTGCGTGCCTCAGCGGGAGCGTTGTTCCACGTTCCGGTCGTCGCCGACGTCGCCCTGCATCAGCTCCGAGAGCTCGGTCTGGCGTTGGTCGGAACCTCGTCACATCAGGGCACGCCGTACACGCAGGCCGATCTTGCCCGTCCGTTCGCGCTCGTGATGGGCAGTGAGGCGCACGGGGTGGACGACCAGATACCGATCGAGGAGTGGATCTCGATTCCGCACTCCGGTCGATCCGAAAGCCTCAACGTCGCGATGGCGACGACGGTCGTCGTATTCGAAGCTGCTCGGCAGCGCGCTGCCCGGTAGAAAGGTTCTCCATGACCGACATGAGCGACATGATCGATGCAGTACACAGCGCGCACGATGCCGCAATTGTGCGAGTGGGCGAGGCAACGACCATCGATGCGCTGCGTTCGATCGACTCCGAGATGCTCGGCAAGAAAGGCGCACTCGCCGTCCTCAAGACCAAGCTCGGCAGTCTGCCCGTCGACGAGCGCAAGACCGTCGGTCGAGCAATCAACGTTGCGGTCGGCGCTGTGCAGTCAGCAGTGGATGTTCGCCGCAGCCAGCTCGGCAGCGAGGAGGTGGCGCAGCGCATCGCATCCGAGCGGATGGATCTCACCGAGATCGTATCTCGACCACGTCGCGGCCATCCGCATCTGGCCACCCAGGCCTGGGAGCGGCTCGAAGACGTGTTCGTCGGACTCGGCTTCCAGATCGCCGAGGGCCCGGAGGTCGAAACCGACTTCTACAACTTCGAGGCGTTGAACATGCCACGCAGTCATCCGGCGCGCAGCGGCTTCGACACCCTCTTCACCGACTACAGGGACGACGGCACGGTGCTGTTGCGGACGCACACCTCGCCCGTCCAGATCCGCGTGATGCAGCAGATCGCACCGCCGATCTACATGATCATGCCGGGCAAGGTGTTCCGGCGCGATACCCCTGACTCCACGCACATGCCGGTGTTCCATCAGATCGAGGGACTGGTCATCGATCGCAACATCACGATGGAGCACCTCGCCGGCACGATCGACGCGTTCACCAAGGCGTTCTTCGGAACAGGTTTCAGCAGCCGGCTGCGCCCGAACTACTTCCCGTTCACCGAGCCGTCCGCCGAATTCGACATTCGCCGCCCGGACGGAACATGGATCGAGCTCGGTGGCTGCGGGATGGTGCACCCGAACGTGCTGCTCGCCGGCGGCCTGGATCCCGAGGAGTGGAGCGGTTTCGCGTTCGGATTCGGCATCGACCGGATGGCGCGCGAGCGCCACGGCGTCGACGACATCCGCGATATGTACAGCAACGACATTCGTTTCATCGAGCAGTTCTGAACAGCAAAGGTCCGACAACATGAAGATCGTGCTCTCGTGGCTGAACGAACTCGCTCCGGTCGGCGACGACGCCGAGGCTCTCGCAGTCCAGATGACCCAACTCGGTATGCAGGTCGAACAGATCCTGCATGTCGGTTCCACCGTCGAAGGGGTGATCACGGCACGCGTCGTGCGGACCGAGCGTCATCCCGACGCGGCAAAGGTGCATCGTGTTTTCGTCGATTCCGGCGAGGGCTCCGAACGCCATGTCTGGTGTGGGGCGTTCAACATGCAGCCCGGCGACGTCGTTCCGCTGGCGATGCCCGGTACGACGATGCCCGACGGGCGGTTGATCGAGCCGCGGCCGATCCTCGGCGTCGAGTCGCAGGGCATGTTGTGCTCGGCCCGTGAACTGGGCCTCGGCGACGATCACGCGGGCATCTTGATCCTGCCGTCCGACACTCCGATCGGAATTCCCTACGGCGAAGCGCTGGGCCTGCACAGCGAAACTGTGTTCGACATCGACCTGACTCGCAACCGGCCAGACTGTTGGGGTCACCGCGGCGTTGCGCGCGACCTCGGTGCTCGGCTCGGGGTACAGGTTGCGCCGCCGGTCGAGGTGGTCGTGACCAGTGGCCCGGTTCGAACGGCGACGGTCGAACTGATCGACGGCGAGCGGTGTGCGAGGTTCACCACCATCGTCCTGTCCGGGATTCGCGTCTGCTCCTCGCCGGAGTGGATCAGTCGACGCCTGATCGCGGCCGGAATGCGTCCGATCAACAACGTGGTCGACGTGAGCAACTACGTGATGCTCGAGCTCAACCAGCCCAACCATGCGTACGACTTGC
>JAYTRT010000608.1:0-3662 GCA_043746045.1 Actinomycetota bacterium
GTGTGTGAGACCATCTCGTCGAGGCTGGCCGACCCGATGCGCGCATCGTGCGACCGGTTGACCGAGGCAATCGTCGACAGCGGGCATTGGATGGCCCAAGAGCAGCCTGCCGCCGTCAACACGGCATTGCAGACGTGGCTGTCGGAACTGGATTGACCAGCGGTACCGACCTCCGATCGACTCAGGATCAGCTCGCGATCGGCGCCGGATCGGCTCACGAACGGCCCAGGTGGGGCTCAGGTGGGGCTCACTGCTTCGTCACTGGAACCAGTTCGAGGGCAAGGCTGTTCATGCAGAATCGGTCGCCGGTCGGTGCCGGTCCGTCCGGGAAGACGTGGCCGAGGTGCGAACCACAGCGTCTGCACCTCACTTCGGTCCGCACGACCCCGAGGCTGGTGTCGTCGATCAGTTCGACGACATCGGCGGTCTTGGCGGTGAAGAAGCTGGGCCACCCGCTCCCGGACTCGAACTTGGTCGACGAGTCGAACAGTTCGGCGCCACACGCGGCGCAGCAGTAAGTGCCATCGGCGTGTTCGTCGACGTACTTGCCGCTCCACGGACGCTCGGTCCCGGCTCGCCGCAACACCTGGTACTGCTCCGGGGTCAGCGCAGCGCGCCATTCCTCGTCGGACTTCTCGATCTCGGCCATATGGGTGCTCCTGTGCTTCTCGGGAAATGGGTTCTATTGCTGGATGCTCTTGAACTCGAGGAATTCCTCGAGGCCGTGGACGCTGAATTCCCGGCCGTTACCGGACTGCTTGTAGCCACCGAACGGTGCATCCGGATTGGCCGCGCCACCGTTGATCTCGACCTGACCGGTGCGGATCCGGCGCGCGATCGAACGGGCCCGATCCTTGTCAGCGGACCACACACCGCCGCCCAACCCGTAGACGACGTCGTTGGCGATGTGTACGGCCTGCTCGGTGTCGTCGTACGGCATGATGGCCAACACCGGCCCGAAGATCTCCTCCTGGGCAATGGTCATCGCGCTCGTCACGTTCGAGAACACGGTCGGGCGGACGTAGTAGCCCTGCCCGTGACCGGCCGGTGCCCCGAGACCACCGACGATCAGGTCGGCGCCCTCGTCGGTGCCCTTTTGGATGTACGCCTGCACACGCTCGCGCTGTGCTGCCGAGGCGAGCGGACCAAGATCGATGCTCGCGTCGAACGGGTCGCCGACCGTGATGCCGGCAACCACTTCGCCGACGATTCGCTCCACCTCGGCCAGACGTGCCCGTGGGACCAGCATTCGGGTCAGCGCGTCGCAACTCTGACCGGAGTTGGCAAACGCCTTGCCGACCCCGTCGGTGACAGCCGCCTTCAACCCGGCGTCGTCCAGATCGTCGAGCAGGATGTTCGGTGACTTGCCGCCGAGTTCCAGCGCGATCTTCTTGATCGTCTCGGCTCCCAGTTGCGACACGCGGCGACCTGCGCGGTTCGAACCCGTGAACGAGATCATGTCGACGTCGGGGTGCGCTGCCATCGCTTCGCCGACGACCGGCCCGAGACCCGTGACGAGGTTGAACACGCCTGCGGGAACACCGACCTGGTCGACGATCTCGGCGAGGATGAACGCGTCGATCGGAGCGATCTCGCTCGGCTTCAGTACGACCGTGCAACCGGCCGCCATCGCGAACGCGACCTTCGCAGCAATCTGCAGGAGCGGGTAGTTCCACGGTGTGATGCAGCCAACCACACCCACCGGCTCGCGAACGACGAGCGAGTTGGCGAGCTCGTATTCGAACTCGAACGATGTCGCCAATTCCGCAGCCTGCCGGAAGCTGTACACCGCTCCCCCGACCTGTACTGGCAGCGACACGCCGAGCGCCATGCCGGTCTCTCGAGTGATCAACGCGGCAAGCTCATCCGAACGGGCATCGAGTGCATCGGCGATCTGGATCAGGAACCCGGCCCGTTCGACGACCGGCGTGTCCGCCCATTTCGGAAACGCCGCCTTGGCGGCGGCCACCGCATCGTCGATGTCGCTCGCAACACCGGCGGGGATGGTCGCCATGACGGCCTCGGTCAGCGAATCGAACACCTCGATCGTGTCGGTTCCCGCGGGCGCAACCCACGCGCCGTTGATGTAGAGCTTGTCGTACGTCGTCATCCCGCCAAGGCTACGGCACCTGGCAGCGACTGATCCTGGGCGGCCGCCGACGGAGTCGCCGGGGACGACCGGGGCCACGATGCAGCGTGCTTTGCGCCCATCCGGGGGCGTCCGCACGCCTGCTTGTTCACGAGGCTTGTTCACGAGGCTTGTTCACGAGGCTTGTTCATGCGGCTGGTTCATGCGGCTGGTTCATGAGGCTTGTTCATGCGGCTGGTTCATGCGGCTTGTTGTCGTGATGGTGGTGGTGGTGGTGATGGTGGTGGTTGTTGTCGTGGGGGTGGTCGGGGTGGTCGTTGGGTGGCGGGTGGTCCGCTGTGTTGGGTGGTGGTGTTGGGGTAGGTGATGGTGAGGCCGCGATCGGGGTGCATCAGGAGGTGCCAGCCGCCTTCGTGGATGTTGTGGTGGTGTTTGCTGCAGATCGGGATCAGGTTGTCGAGGTCGGTGTGACCGAAGTGTTGCCACCACAGGATGTGGTGTGGTTCGCAGTGTCGTGCGTTCACGGTGCAGCCGGGGATGGCGCAGGTGTCGTACATCGCGAGGAGTGCTCGGCGTTGGTGTGTGGTGGCGAGTCGGGCGCTGCGGCCGAGGTCCATGACGACGCCGTTGCTGTCGAGGACGGCGGGGATGAGCGCGGCGTTGCAGGCCATCCGCCGGTAGGACTCGATCGGGAGTTCGATGTGGTGGGGGTTGGTGATGATCGAGTGTTCGTGGAGTCCGTCGAGCAGGGTTTGCCAGTCGATGACGATGATCATTTCGCAGCGGTTGTCGAGCACTGTCAGCTCGGCCCCGGGGTCGGGGTCCGGGTCGGGTCGACCAGCCGGCACGACGTCGCCGCCCCCGGCATCAGCGACATCAGCAGCATCAGCGACATCAGCGGCATCAGCGGCATCGTCCTCGCTTTCGGCGGCTGCGGTAGTCGCTGCGGTGGGGGTTTGGGTGGGGTGTGTGTGTCGTCGTTGGACGAGTTGAAGGAGTGCCGCAGCACGCAGGTGATCCTGTTTGGCGTCACCACTCGGACAGTCGTCCGGGACGGTGTTGTGGAACAACCGGTCGGCGACGGCATCGACACGAGACAACAGCACCATCCCTGATTCCGGATCGAACTCGGCGCGCACGATCACCATCCCCGAATCCCGATCGGTCCAGGACCGCAACCGGATCGCCCGTTTCTGACGGGCCAACCGCTGACCGCCTTCACGCTCGTCCAACCGGGCGACCACGACGTTCAGGTGCGCCTCGAACTCCTCCGGCGACGACGCCGCAGCGATCTCGGCGAGACGCTCACCGCCACTCGCGAACACGCCACGCTGGGCTGGTTGCAACCGTTTCCTCGCCCGAGCGACCGCGTCGACATGCTCGACCGACACCCCACCCGCAGCCAACACGACCTCCAACTCCGGGACATCATCCAACGCCTTGGCCCGCCGAGACGCTCGGCCCGCGTCCCGACGCGACGACCGCGACGCCGACGCGATCTCAGCATCCGCGAACATCGACGGCACCCCCTCGGCAATCGTGTTCAACCGGCGAGTCAGACACGCCCGCTTGA
>JAYTRT010000609.1:0-3655 GCA_043746045.1 Actinomycetota bacterium
GGGGGGCGAAGGTCCTACGGGCCGGGCGTCCTGGATCGGGCGCCGACGATAGCATCGCGCTACTGCTCATGGACCTCGAACGCATCCGCAACTTCTCCATCATCGCTCACATCGACCACGGCAAATCCACCCTTTCGGACCGGATCCTGGAAATGACGGGCGCGGTCGAGATGCGTGACATGCGGTCGCAGTATCTCGACAGCATGGACCTCGAGCGCGAGCGCGGCATCACGATCAAGGCCCAGAACGTGCGAGTCGCCTGGAAGGGCTACACCCTGCACCTGATCGACACACCAGGTCACGTGGACTTCGGCTACGAGGTCAGTCGCAGCCTCGCAGCGTGCGAGGGCGTGGTGCTCGTCGTCGACGCCGCTCAGGGCATCGAGGCCCAGACCCTGGCCAACTGCTATCTCGCGCTCGAACACGATCTCGAGATCGTCGCAGTCCTGAACAAGATCGATCTGCCCGCTGCCGATCCCGATCGGTATGCGCAGGAGATCGAAACGGTCCTCGGTATCCCCGCTGATCAGATCATCCGCATCTCGGCCAAGACAGGTGTCGGCGTTCCCGATCTGCTCGACGCAGTTGTCGAACGGATCCCGTCGCCGAAGGGTGACGCGGACGCACCGCTCCAGGCGCTGATCTTCGACAGTCAATTCGATCAGTACCGCGGCGTCGTGAGCAGCATCCGGGTGATGAACGGCCGGCTGACGAGTGGCGCGAGGCTGAAGTTCATCAACGCGGGTACCGGTCAGGAGGCAATCGAGATCGGCGTTCGCAAGCCGGTCATGACGCCCATGCCCGAACTCGGTCCTGGCGAAGTCGGATATCTGATTGCCAGCATCAAGGACATCGGTCAAGCGCGAAGTGGCGAAACGGTCACCACGTATCTGAATCCCGCCACGCAGGCGGTCGAGGGCTATCGAGATCCCAAGCCAATGGTCTTCTGTGGTCTGTATCCGATCGACGGCGACGATTTCGAGAACTTGCGCGAGAGCATCGAACGCCTGCGACTCAACGATGCGTCACTCACCTACGAGCCCGAGACATCGGGTGCGCTCGGCTTCGGCTTCCGCTGCGGGTTCCTCGGTCTTCTGCACATGGAGATCGTCAAGGAGCGTCTGGAGCGAGAGTTCAACTTGGCGCTCATCGCAACTGCGCCCAGCGTCGAATACCGGGTCACCCAGACCGACGGAACAGTCCTGCTGGTCGACAACCCGGCAGATCTGCCACCACCCCAGAAGATCGACTTCATCGAGGAGCCCTACTTCCGGGTCAGCATCATCACCCCGAAGGAGTACACGGGAACCTTGATGGATCTGTGCCAGACCAGGCGCGGCGACATGTTGAAGTTGGAATACCTCTCTCCCGAGCGCGTGGAACTGCACTACCGGGTTCCGTTGGCCGAGGTCGTGGTCGACTTCTTCGATCAGATGAAGAGCCGAACGCAGGGCTACGCCAGCCTCGACTACGAACTCGAGGGGTACCAGCGCAGCAATCTCGTCCTGGTCGACCTGTGGCTCAACGGTGAACCGGCCGATGCGTTCAGCACGATCGTGCATCGCGATAAGGCGTTCGACTACGGCCGCCGGATGACCGAGAAACTGAAGGAGCTGATTCCCCGGCAGATGTTCGACGTGCCGATCCAGGCGGCGATCGGCGGCAAGATCATCGCCCGGGAAACCGTGAAGGCGAAGCGCAAGGACGTCCTGGCCAAGTGCTATGGCGGCGACATCACCCGCAAGCGCAAACTGCTCGAGAAACAAAAAGAGGGAAAGAAGAAGATGAAGTCCATCGGCCGGGTAGAGATCCCCGGTGACGTCTTCATCTCCGCCCTCAAGCTCGACGACTGACGCCGCTGCCGGCAGCGACCGGACGGGCATGTCCTCCCCGCGTTCGATCGTCTGGTTCCGTCGCGACCTGCGAACGCTCGATCATCCTGCGATCGAACATGCAGGCCGAGATGGACGTTCGGTGTTGCCCGTTTTCGTGCTCGACCCGGCGTTGATGAAACCGAGTGGAGCGGCTCGTCTGGCCTTCATGTACCGGTCGCTTCGGGCCCTCGACGAGTCGCTCGACGGCCGGTTGGTGATTCGTCGCGGGGACCCCGGAAACGTGATCCCGAAATTGGTCCGCGAGTTCGAAGCCGACGAGGTGGTCGTCAGTCGGGACTATGCGCCGTACGGCCGTCGTCGAGACGCGGAGGTCAAGGCAAATCTGGAGAAGACAGGCGCTGCGCTCGTCGGCAAGGGCTCGCCATACGCGATCGCACCCGGCACGATCGTCAAGGAGGACAACGCGCCGTACTCGGTGTTCACGCCGTTTTCGAAAGCGTGGTTGAGCCATGGATTTCCGCCTCCATCTCCGTCGAGCACGATTGCCTGGGCGTCCAAATCAGCGGTTCCATCCGATTCCGTGCCGAAGGATCCCCGCCTCGATTGCGTGCTGCCCGACGCGAGCGAGGACGCGGCCCACAGAACGTGGGACATGTTCATGTCCGAGCGTGCCGGGCGATATGGCTCGCACCGCAACAATCCCGGCGAACCGGGCACGAGCCAGATGAGTCCGTACCTGCGCTGGGGTCATGTACATCCTCGGCAGCTGCTCGCTGATCTCGATGACTCGAAAAGTCAGACCACGTTCCTCAAAGAGCTCGTCTGGCGAGAGTTCTACGCCGACGTCCTGTACCGCCATCCGGAGAGTGCTCGTCAGAACCTGCAGTCGAAGATGGACGCAGTCGACCAGGACACCGACGCCGACGCCCGCCGCCGCTTCGACCTGTGGGCGCGCGGACGGACCGGCTATCCGATCGTCGATGCGGGGATGCGCCAGTTGCTGGCCACAGGATGGATGCACAACCGTGTTCGAATGATCACGGCCAGCTTCCTCGTCAAGGACCTGCATCTGCCGTGGCAGTGGGGCGCCAGGCACTTCATGCAGAATCTCGTCGACGGCGATCTCGCTTCGAACCAGCACGGCTGGCAGTGGACAGCGGGTACCGGGACGGACGCCGCACCATATTTCAGGGTGTTCAATCCGGTGTTGCAGAGTGCCAAGTTCGATCCGGACGGGATGTACATCCGTCGGTGGGTGCCCGAACTCGCAGACGTGAGCGGCGATGCCGTCCATCAGCCGGTCGATCCCATCGTCGACCACGCCGTCGAACGGGCTGAAGCGTTGCGGCGCTACGCTGCCGCGTCTGGGCGATAACCTCGACGGGACAATGCTCGACGAACGAAAGACTGCGATTCTGCGGGCGGTCGTGCAGGAGTACATCACCACTGCACAACCCGTCGGCTCGACTCATGT
Source organism: Actinomycetota bacterium (assembly GCA_043746045.1). Taxonomy (GTDB): domain Bacteria; phylum Actinomycetota; class Acidimicrobiia; order Acidimicrobiales; family Ilumatobacteraceae; genus WLMZ01. Next base: position 3,310 of record JAYTRT010000609.1, read on the forward strand.
CTCCGACGCGCCCGGTGTTCATGTCTCTTCGGCAACCGTTCGCAACGACATGGCCGTGCTCGAGCAAGAGGGCTTCCTCGTCCAGCCGCACACCTCGGCCGGGCGAATCCCGACCGACAAGGGCTACCGCTTCTTCGTCGATCATCTGTCGCCGTCAAGTCGCCTCGATGCGAGCGCTACGCAGCAGGTCGGTGAATTCTTCGGCCGGGCACATGGGCGGCTCGAGGAACTGCTGTCGCAGACCACCGATCTGCTCGCCAATCTGACCCGCTACGCAGCTGTGGTCGTCGGTCCTCAGGCCCAGTCGGCCGTTGTTCGCTCGATCCAGCTGGTCGGGTTGTCGGCC
>JAYTRT010000610.1:0-3654 GCA_043746045.1 Actinomycetota bacterium
ATCGCACGCGGGATCGAGATCGGCCACATCTTCCAACTCGGGCGGCTGTACGCGAAAGCGCTCGATGTGAAGGTGCTCGACCAGAACGGCAAAACGCAGGTCGTCACGATGGGCAGCTACGGAATCGGTGTTTCTCGGGCGATGGGTGCGATTGCCGAGACCAACTACGACGACAAGGGTCTCTGCTGGCCCCGCGAGATCGCGCCCGCCGACGTACACATCGTCATCACCGGGAAGCCCTCGGAACCGCCGACCGCCGCCGGTGAGCAACTCGCTGCCTCACTCGAAGCTGCCGGTATACGGGTGTTGCTCGACGACCGGGTCGGCACCTCGCCCGGCATCAAGTTCAATGATGCCGAGCTGCTCGGCGTACCGACGATCGTGATCGTCGGCAAGAGCCTGGCCGACGGGACCATCGAGGTCAAGGACCGCAGGACCGGTACGCGCGTGGACGTCCCTGTCGACGACGTCGTTGCTCACCTGGTTGCCATCTGCCGACCCTGACCTGCCGACCCTGAATTATCGGGCCTGACCTGGCGGGCCTGACCTGGCGGGCCTGAACTCAGGCGAGGCGGGAGAGGCCTTCGGTCATGAACTCGATGCCGGCCGAGAAAGCGCTCGCTGCGTGATTGACGTCGTCGTAGCCCAGAACAGCGCCGAACGGTGCGTTCCAGTACGCAGCGTCGCCGGGTCGGCGGTCGTCCCACGGCGACACATAGAGATACGGCACGGCGTGGAAATCATCACCGGGCGACGCACCGAGGTTGAGCCGGACGCCGCTGGCCGAGGCGACGTCGATGGCGAGATCAAAATGCTCGGGCCAGATCCGCGCCCGGGTCGGTGCCGCCGAAGCCGGCAGTGCACCCACGACCCGGTCGATGATCTGCGCGCCCATCGCCCACCACGTGGCGATCTGGGTCATCGAGGCCCCGTCGAACTCGATCGGAGCGTCGATGTCACCGAGGTCCGGCGTGTCCGTGCCGACATCGAGGTCGGTCGACAGGTCGGCACCGGCCAGCGCCGCCAACTGCGCCAGCGACGATCCGTCGACACCGACCGACAGCGTCGTCGGCTCGTCGCCGGTGCGCTCGACGATGAACAGGCCACCGCTGAGCCGGATCACAGAGTGGTCAGGGCCGAAGCTCGGCGTGCCGATGCCGCCGGGAAACGCTGCCAGATCGATCCGTCCGACCGCCGCCTGGCGGGTACGCGACATGACATGCGCACCGATCCGGCGAGCAACGGCGCGCGACGTACCGAAACCGTCGGGAAGCGAAGCCAAGGGCATCGGCAGCGAACGATCAGGAGAACTCGACGAGTCCCTGGTCGATCACGACCCGGTCTCCGACGGACGTGGTGAACACGGCCTTGCCGTCGCCGCTGACCCAGGCCCGGATCGTCAATGCCTCGCCCGGGATCACCGGCGAGGCGAAGCGTCCCTCGATGTGCTTGAAGTTGGCCGATTGGCCGCCGGCAACGGCGTGCAGCAGAGCGCGACCGGTGAAGCCGTACGTGCACAACCCGTGCAGGATCGGACGGTCGAACCCGCCGGCCGCGGCGAACGACGGGTCACTGTGCAGTGGATTGCGGTCGCCGTTGAGCCGGTACAGCAGCGCCTGGTCGGGCGAGGTCTGATACGTGACCGTGTGGTCGGCCTCGCGTTCCGGCGGCACGTTCTGGGCGCCGCTCGGACCGCGATCGCCACCCCAACCGCCCTCGCCTCGAATGAACAGCGACGACGTGGTCGTGTAGAGCGGCGTGCCGTCCTCGGTCGATGCATTGGTCTCGAGCACGACGACGCCGGCCTTGCCCTTGTCGTACATCGCAGCGACCTTGCCGACGACCGACGCTGATCCGGCAACCGGCAACGGCTGGTGCAAGGTGACCGATTGCGAGCCATGGACCAGCATCGCCGGGTTGAAGGTGCCGAAGCCGCGCCCGCCGCCGGCGCCGGGGATCACGACCGGATACGTCGGCAGGACCTGCTGCTGGACGTCTTTGGTGTTCTCCGTCGCGTACTGCAATTCGCCGGTTCCGCAGCCGAGGCTGACGGCATAGAGCAGCGTGTCCTTGCTGGTCCAACTGACCGTGGTCGGTTCTGATTCTGATCCGACAGCTGACGGGTCTAACGGCATTGAAGTTGCTCCTCGAGAATTCGACGTTGTGTCGGTCGAACTCTAGGACGCCGCCTCGTCTGTGCTGCCACCGAAAGCCGACGATGTCGCCTGGCGGCGTTCAGCACGGGTCGTCGCCAGCATCACGCCGAACGCGCGGTGCACGTTGACCACTTCGTTCGGGTCGATGGCACGGGTGTCGTCGGTCGTCTCGTCGAGCAATGCCTCGGCACGCAGTCGGGCCTCGTAGGGCAAGAAGCCGTCCCAGTCGAGGTACGTCGAAACCAGACCCCCGACGATGCAACTGTCACGGATCGTGCAGACCGACAGTCGCGAGCCGGCTGCCAGGATCTCAGAATCCGTGTACCGCCGCCTCGTCATCGGACGGCGGCCTTCGAGATGCGTTCGATGCCCACGTGAGTCCATCGGCACAATCACCGCCGACTTGACCCCATCCGTCACGACTGCCGCACGACCGGATCGACCGAACGCATGACCGAACGCTCGACCACGGACGCACTCACGGGCGCGGCTGGGGCCATGAACCTTCCTCGCCGTCCATGCCCGCTGCTTTGCGAGCCCGGCTGACGAGATCGGCGACGATCGGACCGAGCTTGGTGGGGTCTTCTTCGGGCTTGACGCGAGGTCCCCGATGCCATCCCTCGGCGATCGCGAGGGTCTGGCCGCTGGCCTCGAAGACCTGACCGGTGACGCCAGCGGATTCCGCCGACGCGAGCCAGGTGACGATCGGGGCGATCCAACGCGGCGAACGCATCTCACGCTCTTCATCGGTCTCCGGTGCCGGGCCGAGTCCTTCGGTCATTCGGGTCAGAGCCACCGGCGCGACCGCGTTCACGGTCACTCCGTATCGGACCAGTTCGAGCGAGGCGATGTTCGTGAACGCTGCGATGCCGGCCTTCGCCGCGCCGTAGTTGGTCTGACCCGGGTTGCCGTAGATGCCGGAAACGGAGGTGGTGTTGATGATCCGACCGTCGGTCGGCTTGCCGGCCTTGCTCTTCTCGCGCCAGTAGGCAGCGGCCCACCGACTGGGACCGAACGTGCCCTTGAGGTGAACTGCGATGACGGCATCCCACTCCTCCTCCGTCATGTTGATCAGGACGCGGTCGCGCAGGATGCCGGCGTTGTTGATGACCGCATGCAGGTCGCCGAAGGTCTCGACTGCGGTGTTGATCAGGCGCTGGGCGCCCTCCCACGAAGCGACGTTGTCACCGTTGGCAACGGCCTCGCCGCCCATCCCGATGATCTCGTCGACGACCTGTTGAGCAGGCGACTGATCGCCGCCGCTCCCGTCGATGTTGCCACCCAGGTCGTTGACGACGACCTTCGCGCCCTGGCTGGCCAGGCTCAGCGCGTGCTCGCGCCCGATGCCACGACCGGCGCCGGTGACGATGGCGACACGGCCTTCACACAGACGATTGCTCATACACGATCCCCTTGATCCTCGACTCGGTGACATCGTCGCTGATGTCACCGGACATCCTAAAGTGGCTGTTGTGTGCGACTCCCATTCGATGCACGT
>JAYTRT010000611.1:0-3654 GCA_043746045.1 Actinomycetota bacterium
GACAGCAACGGTCGTCGCCGTCCTGTCGAATGGACACGTCGAAAATCAGACCATCGAATTCGACGAGGAACTCGCCGACGAGAACCTCCACGCCGCAAGTGCGTATCTGCAGCGATTCATCGCAGGGCGTCCACTCGGCTCGGTGCTCGACGCGGCGACCTCCGGAGACCTGGCCGTCGACAAGCTCTGCGAGCAGGCGCTCAACGCCTTACATCGTTCGCAGGACAACGCGCCCGTCTACGTGGGCGGGGCGGCGTCGGTGGCAAACGCTTTCGACGCCGTCGACATCGTCCGTTCGGTGTTGACCACTCTCGAGCAGCAGTACGTGGTCGTCTCACTCGTACGGGACGTGATCGACCGTGGTCTGACGGTCGCGATCGGAGCCGAGCACGGGCTCGAGCCACTCGTTTCGTGCTCGGTCGTCGTCAAGTCGGTGATGGTCGAAGGCGAACGCCTCGGTACCGTCGGTGTTCTCGGGCCGACGCGGATGAACTATCCGCAGGCGTTGGCGACTGTCGATGTGGTCAGCGATCGTCTCGGCCGCCGGCTGGCAGAGGGTTGAACAGAAGGTTGATCAGTGGCTGATTTCTACGAATTGCTCGGCGTGCACCGCAACGCGTCGGCCGACGAACTGAAGCGCGCCTACCGGCGCAAGGCTCGGGAACTGCACCCCGACGCGAACCCGGATGACCCGGCCGCCGAGGCCCAGTTCAAAGAGGTCGCGAGGGCGTACGAAACCCTCAGCGACGCCGACCTACGCGCCCGCTACGACCGATACGGCGAACAGGGTCTCGGCGGCGCTGGCGCCGGCCCGGGCCAGGGTGGCGCAGGCCTCGGTGATCTGTTCGACGCCTTCTTCGGCGGCAACGGCTCTCCCTTTGGCGGCGGTGGTGGTCGAGGTGGTCCGTCCGGTCCGCCGAGAGGACAGGACCTCGAGGTCATTGCCGACGTTTCGTTCGTCCAGGCCGTGTTCGGGGCGACGGTCCCCGTCACGCTGCGGACAGCATCGGCGTGCACGGACTGCGGCGGCAGCGGGGCCGGGTCGGGCACTCAGCCCGTGACGTGTTCGGAATGCAACGGTCGCGGACAGGTCCAACGCGTGCGCCAGAGCCTTCTCGGACAGATGATGACCAGCAGTCCGTGCACGCGATGCAGCGGCACCGGACAAGTCATCGCCACGCCGTGTCCGACGTGTGGCGGAGATGGTCGAGTGATCGGCGAGAAGACCTATCAGGTCGACGTTCCGGCGGGCGTCGACACCGGGTCGACGCTGCGCCTGACAGGGCGCGGCGCGGTTGGACTGCGCGGTGGACCTGCGGGTGACCTGTACGTCCACATTCGGGCAGCAGCTCACGAACGGTATCGGCGCGAGGACAACGACCTCATCACCGAGTTGCAGGTCTCCATCGCCCAAGCATCGCTCGGCACTCGGTTCACGCTCGAAACGTTGGACGGCGACGAGGAACTGGAAGTGCCGGCCGGGACCCAACCGGGACGCGAGTTCGTACTCCGCGGACGCGGCGTGCCTCGCCTCCAGGGCCGTGGTCGCGGCGATCTCCGAGTGAGGACCCAGGTCGAGGTTCCGACCAAGTTGACCGACGACGAAGCCGAACTGCTGCGGTTGTTCGCGTCGAGCCGGGGCGAGCACGTCGAGCCGCACGAGAAGGGTCTTTTCTCGAGGATCAAATCGGCGTTCTCATGAGTTCGGCTGGCACGAGCCCCGGCTGCCGATGAACCCGGCGGTGCGCCGCTCCGCGGCGCACGTGTTCGTCCAGTCCCTGGAGGCTCCGTTCCTGGAGCCTGACGACCAGCATCACCTGGTCCGGGTCCTGCGCCTCCGTGAGCAACAGATCGTCTCGGTCACCGACGGTGCGGGGCGGTGGCGGCTCTGCCGACTTGCGACGGGGGGCGAACTGATCGTCGACAGCGACATCGTCCCTGAGCCTGCACCGTCACGATTGCTCACCGTTGGTTTCGCGATTCCCAAAGCCGACCGACCCGAGTGGATCGTCCAGAAGCTGACCGAGATCGGTGTCGACCGAATCGTGCTGCTGTACGCCGGACACAGCGTCGTGCGCTGGGACGAGAGCAAAGTCGATCGCCAACTCGCACGGCTGACCAAGGTTGCTCGAGAAGCCGCAATGCAGAGCCGACGGACACGACACGTCGAACTGGTCGGTCCGGTGGACGTCGGCACATTCATCGAACGCGAGGGTGGCTGCGGTGTTGCACTCGCTGAACCCGGGGGACAGTCGCTGGCGTTTCCGGTGTCCTGTGTTCTGATCGGTCCAGAGGGGGGCTGGACCGACACCGAACGTGGGCTGTCGGCGACGATGGTCGATCTCGGCGACACCGTGCTCCGAGTCGAGACGGCGGCACTCGTGGCCGGGGTGCGACTGATCGACGAACGAATGCACGATGATCTCGGACCAACAGCCGAATGAGAAATGTAGTCGGATTGCACGATCGGCCGCTTCCGGCGCCGGGAGTCGACAGCAAGCTGTGACGGCGTGGCTACACTGCGAGGCGAATCTCACGTTCCGTCAAACCTTGACGGGCGATGGTTGTCAGATACCGCACAGTGTGGTTGAATGGTTGCCGAGTCAAGCATCGCGGGGCGGATCAGAAGGAGCGAGATGCGGGAGTTCGATGAGGATGACGAGGCGTCGTCGCCGTACAGCCGGAAGGTCGGGGGGCGACTTCGGGTCATCCGCCGCCAAAAACGGCTGAGTCTGCAAGATGTGGAAGCGAACTCGCGGGATGAGTTCAAGGCCAGCGTCCTCGGCGCATATGAGCGTGGCGAGCGGGCGATCTCTGTTCCACGTCTGGAGCGGCTTGCTGCGTTCTACGCCGTGCCCGTCGATCAGTTGCTGCCACGCGACGAGCACACGATCGCTGTCGACTCGTCGGGCGAACAGGCCAGCGGTCGTAAAATGGCGGTCGACCTGGTCAAGCTCTCGCAGCTGTCCGGGCACCCGTTCGAGATGCTCGCTCGATTCTTGCGGATGATCCAGGTCCAGCGTCAGGACTTCAACGGCAAGGTGCTGACCGTTCGTGGCGACGACAGCCGTGCCATCGCAGCGATGCTGGATGTGCCCGTCGATCAGGTCGGGCAGCGCCTCGATGCGTTGGATCTCTTGTTCCGTCCGGGCGGCGCCTGACCGACCACTGAGTATCGTCGACTGCATGTCGGTCGACGTTCGTGAATGACGTTCAACGCGCGCAGTTCGGTGTGTACGTGCACATCCCGTTCTGCAGCAAGCGATGCGACTACTGCGCGTTCGCAACGTGGACCGACCGGCATCACCTGATCGGCGGCTATCTCGACTCGTTGACGGCCGACATCCACCGCAGCGCAGCGACCGGAATGCCCGTCGCCGACACGATCTTCGTCGGGGGAGGCACGCCGACGCTGGTTCCACCGTTCGGTCTGGCCGAGGTCATCGGCTCGATTCCGCGCGCCGCCGACGCGGAGATCACGGTGGAGTGCAATCCCGATGACGTCACGGTCGACATGATGCGAACCTACGCAGCGGCCGGGGTCAATCGGATCAGCATCGGCGTGCAGTCATTGGTCCCGGACGTGCTGCTGTCTCTCGGCCGCACGCATGTCCCGGCCAACGTCGAGCGCGCTGTGGATGCCGTGCGGGCCGC
>JAYTRT010000612.1:0-3650 GCA_043746045.1 Actinomycetota bacterium
ACGCGACGAAGGCGACGACGACGAGGAACGAAACCGGCCATGCCCGGTAGTACCTCAGGATGACGTCGCGCCCGTACGAGATCTGGTTGGCCAAGCTGCGGCCCGTGGCCACGTTCTGATAGACGTTGTAGGTCCAGTAGTCGCTCCAGAACTCGTCGAACCGACCCCGTGCGACGTAGTAGAGCGGGACGACGACGAAGATCGTCACCGGTGTGCCGACCAGGATTCGGCGACTGCTCCGGTACTCCTTCTCGTCATCGATTCGGTCGATCGCGGCCCACGCGGCGAGCCCGGCGCCGATCGCTGCGATCGTCGACACGAACAGCAGTTGCACACCGATTCCGAGCAGGATGCCGACCGCCGCTGCGGCCCAGCGAGCGCGCCCGGGCAGCCACCAGCGTCGGCTCAGTCCGATCAGCCATGCACCTGCGTAGAGACCGACGATCATGGTGCGGGCATAGAGCACGCCCGCGTAGTCGGCCTTGCCGAGCGCGAAGTGGAAGAAGACGGCGATGCCTGCAGCACGACCGAGCATGCGGTGTCCGCCGAACACCCGAGTCGTCGTGCTCGTCGCCCACGCAAGCACACCGCTGACCACGAGTACCAGGAACGAAATCGCGTACCAGAATCCTTCGTATGAGGTCAGCGCGGCTGCGATCCGGTAGACGAGGGGCTCGAACACTCCCTTGTTGACGAGCCCGTTCTCGTAGAACGTCCCACCGAACCGAATCGTGCGATCGACGTTGACCCTGGTCTGCATCGGGTCCCAGTTCTGGGCCCTGAATTCGTTGTGGAAGAAGGCTGCGACCACCATTGCACCGACGAGGAAGACCGTCGCCAACGTCAGGATGCGACGCACACCTCGGCGCGCAGTCATCCGGTGGTGCTCTCGACCAGATCGTTCGGCGCATCGATCTCATCGTCAGTGTCGTTGTCCGAGGCGGGCTCGGGATCCGTCTGGTCGCCCGGATGCTCGACGTCGGCCTTCGCGGGTGCAAAGAAGTCGCGAATGCGCTCGACGACCACATCCAGTCCCACACCGAAGCAGATCACCATCACGAGAGCCATCCGGGAGAGTGGGCCGACCATGTGCCGCTGCACTTCGACCGAGTCGCCGATGTACGCAAGGTACAGGTCGACGAATGACGACGCGAGCAGCATGCCGAGGATGATCGCCTGCAGACCACGTTTGCGCATCGCTGCACCGATCAGGCCGAGCGCGGCAATCACCGTCCAGACCAACAGTCCGGTGCGGGTGGTCGGTCCGTTGATCTGCGCTGGTGCGGCATCGGGAAGCCGAGCAGCCACCCCGAACGCGTCGTACCCCGCCTCATCGCTGCGGAGCAGCGCGGGCAGGTCGCTGTACAGACTGCCGATCCAGTGCGGCGCAAAACGCACGTACGAGACGAGCATCACTCGCTGCCCGCTCCCGTCGGCCCAATCACGAAACGCCTGCAGGTCCGGACTCCTGAGCATGTCCCAGTTGTTGTCGAAGCTGTTCGCGCCCGTTCTCTTCATCAGGGCGGCGTCGAGGGGCATCCCCTGATCCGCGAACCATCGGGTGATCTCCGGGTTCGGCAAGACCCGCGTCCCGACGTTGTTCAAGGTCGCGTAGCGGTCTCGGCCGTTGGCCGCCTGAGCCAAACCGATGCCGACGCACACGAGCAGGGACGCGACGCCCCAGTAGCGCAGGGCTCGACGCAATCGCGGTCCCGCTGTGCGCCACCAGAACGAGCTGATCAGCAGCGCCGGCACACCCACGGCGACCCACGGCGGGACATTGGAGTCGCGGGCGCACAGCCAGGCAATGGTGAGTGCACCGGCCCAGTGGAGGCGGGCCGGGGTCGGCCGAGCAGAGAACCTCCACCAGCCGACCACGCTGAGAATTGCCAACGTCATGCCGATCGACTCGCTGAGGATGTGCGTGTTCCACAGCGCGAATCGGGGTTCGAGACCAATCGTGATCAACAAGAACGCACACACGATGGCCGCCGCGCGCTGACCGAGGATGCGCCATGCCGCAACCGCCACCACGATGTATGCCAATCCGTACAGAAATGTCTGTACGACGACGGTCAGAACGGTGCTGCGACCGAGGATGAACAACAACGTCGGGAACGCGATCGGGCGTTCCGCTGCATAGAAACCCGGCACGAACGGCGTCAACTTCGCCGCATTCTTGAACGAGAACGAATCGGGGAAGAAGATCGCGAACCGCTTCGGCCAGCCCGCACCGAGAACGCGCACCATGAAGATCATCAATCCGAGCGCAGCGATCACCGAGATCGCCTGACCGCGCCAGGAACGGTCGGCCAGGCGCGACAGCAGAGCCCGTCGGGCAAACCGCCTTGTCGCACTCGTCACCCGCACGGCGAATTCGCCCATCGGAGCGACGCTACCAATCCCGCTCTGTCGATTGTGGGCAGACCAGATGCCATCTGCGGCCTGCTTATTCCGGCGCGACGACCTTCGGAGCGGCCACCTTGGGAGCACGGACTTTCGGGGCGATCGTGGACAACACACCGTTCACGAACTTGCCGGAATCGTCGGTGGAGAATCGTTTGGCCAGCTCGACTGCTTCGTCGATGACCACCGCGATCGGCACCTCGGGACGGCCGAGCAGCTCGTAGGTCCCGATCCGCAACACGTTGCGGTCGATCGTCGGCATCCGCTGCAGCGTCCAGCCTTTGGCGTGGGCGGCGATCAGGTCGTCGATCTCGCGGCCCCGATTCTGTACGCCCTCGACCAGGCTCTTGGTCAGATCGTCCGGAACGAGCACCTGAGCCTCGACGACATCGCTCGGCGCGATCGACTTGGACTCGGCTTCGTAGAGAAGGATCAGTGCACGCTCACGCGCATCGGAGCGATCGTCCTCTGCGCCGAACTCGCGATCCCGGGCAGAGCGGCGTGTCACGGCTCAGACCCGCGTCATGTATTCGCCGGTTCGGGTGTCGACCTTGACCTTGTCGCCGATGTTGATGAACAGCGGGACCTGGATGATCTTGCCCGTCTGCAGCGTGGCAGGTTTGCGTCCGCCCGTCGACCGGTCACCCTGGAGGCCGGGTTCGGTCTCGGAGATCTCCAGCTCGACGGATGCCGCGATGTCGACGGAAACGATCTCACCCTGATAGACGGCGATCTGCGCCATCATCGATTCGGTCATGTAGTCGGCCGCCTCGCCCAACGCAACCGGCGTCACCGTCATCTGGTCGTACGTCGCGGTGTCCATGAACACGTAGTCGTCGCCGTCGCGGTACAGGAACTGCATGTCGGACCGGTCGAGGATTGCCTGCTCGACGCGGATGCCAGCGTTGAACGTGCGCTCCAGCATGTTGCCGGACTTCAGGTTGCGCAGCTTTGTCCGCACGAACGCCCCGCCCTTACCGGGCTTCACGTGTTGGAATTCGACGACCTGGAACAAGCCGTTGTCGAGCTCGAGCGTGATCCCGTTCTTCAGGTCGTTGGTGGTGATGGCAGGCATGGCGAATCCTTGGGCGTTTTGGTGAGTGGCTGACATCCGTCGGTGGTCACAACCACCATGTCCTCGATACGGACACCGCCGAAGTCCCTACGATAGACCCCCGGTTCGACAGTCACCACGTCCGCCTCTCGAAGAGTGTCGTCGTAGCTCTGCGTCAGCCACGGCGACT
>JAYTRT010000613.1:0-11222 GCA_043746045.1 Actinomycetota bacterium
GCAGCTTCGGGGCGGCCCGGCGCAGCATCGATCTCGCCGTGCCATCGATGGCGCCGATCGTGGTTCCGCCGGTGCCGAAGGCCCGACGGGGTGCCAAGAAGACCGTGCCGAGCGCTCAGGAGCAGGTCATCGCCGACGCCATCGCGGCGACAGAGACGGCTCCGGCCGCAGCACCACGGGCGGAGACGGCCGAGACGGTGAAGCTGCACAAGCCCGCACGACCAGCGAAACCGGCGAAACCGGCGAAACCGGCGAAGTCCGAGGACTCTGAGAAGTCTGAGAAGCCAGACAAGCATGACAAGCATGACAAGCCAGAGAAGTCGGCGAAGCCGTCGAAATCGGAGAAGCCGTCGAAGAACACCAAGCCGGCCACATCAACGAGGTCCGCGAACCCCGTTGCCGTGCCAGACGCCGACGCCGTCGGACCCTCGCGGGATCTGCCTGTCAAGAAGTCTCGGGCGCGCTCGGTCAGGTCCGCCCCGGAGGGGATCGTCACTGCGGTGAAACCGGCTGCCGACGAACCGACCACGGTCGACAAGGGTGTGTCGAGACGGACCAAGAAGGCCGCCACTGCGCCGAGCGATTCGCCGAGCGTGTCGGCGAGCGCTTCGCCATTGGCGCCGGCGGCGACGAAGAAGTCGGCCGCCCGACGTCGTCCGAACACGCCCTCCGCTACACCGTCATGAGAATCGCGACGTGGAACGTCAACTCGTTGAAGGCCCGTCTGGCACGGGTCGAGGAGTGGCTGGCCGATGTCCAGCCGGATGTGTTGTGCATGCAGGAGACCAAGTTGGCAGACGATGCGTTTCCGGCCCTGACGTTCCAGGCGCTGGGGTATGAGAGCGCCCATCATGGCCAGGGCCAGTGGAACGGGGTTGCGATCCTGTCCAAGGTCGGCCTCACCGATGTCGTCGCCAACTTCGCGGACGGCGCAGCGCCTGATGCCGAGGCGAGGCTGATCACCGCCACGTGCGGCGGGGTGAAGATCACGTCCGTCTACGTACCGAACGGCCGCTCGCTCGATCATGAGCACTATCAGTACAAGCTGGCCTGGATGGAGCGCCTGCGCGCGCACGTCGTGGACAACTCCTCCACGACCGACGAAGTCGTGGTGGCCGGCGACTTCAACATCGCACCAGATGACAGAGATGTCTATGACGTGACGAAGCTGAACGGGGCAACTCACGTCAGTGCGCCCGAGCGGGCCGCACTCGCCGCGCTCACCGACTGGGGGATGACCGACATCTTCCGGCACTTCCACGACGAGGACAAGGTCTACTCGTGGTGGGACTACCGGGCCGGAGATTTCCACATGGGCCGCGGGATGCGCATCGATCTGATCATCGGCACGGCTCCTGTCGTGGAGCGAAGTACGTTCTGCATCGTCGATCGCAACGCGCGCAAGGGAACGTCGCCCAGCGACCATGCGCCTGTTCTGCTGGATCTGACCGACAGGTGAGCTCCGAATCCGACGACTTCGCAGAGAAGCTCAGAAGTGGTCGGCCCGGTCCCGAGCAGATGCGTCAGGCGCTCAACCAGCGGGTGACCGGACACCACGTCAACACCGGCGCGCGGATCGACCTGGCCGCAGCAACTCGGACGATCATCGACGAGTTGATGCGCAGCACAGCCGACGACGCCGAGTTCGAGCAGGCCTCGGCATTGGTCGTCCAGGCGGCAGAACTGTTGCGCGGGCAGTCGCACGCGCGCACCTACGTCGGTGTGGCCGAGGGTTCGTTGGCCGACAGCCAGGAGAACTTCATCAGCTTCAGCCCGTTCATCGGTGAACTGAATCCACTCGCCCCGCCGATCAGCGTGCGCTTCGACGATCAGAACAATGTGATCGGCAGTTGTACGTACGGCGCCGCGTACGAAGGTCCTCCCGGGTGCCTGCACGGTGGTTTCATCGCTGCGGGTTTCGACGAGATCCTCGGTTTCGCGCAGGCTTTCTCCGGTCAGCCGGGAATGACGGGCAACCTCAGCATCTCCTACCGCTCACCGACCCCGCTGTTCACAGAGGTCCGCTTCGTCGGCCGCCTGGACCGTGTCGAAGGTCGCAAGATCTACACCAGCGCCACCCTCAGCGTCGGTGACCGGCTCTGCGCCCAGGCCGAGGGACTGTTCATCTCGCTCAAGCCGTCCGTCTTCGAGAACTTGATGTCCGAACGGGTCAATCCGTCCGACGAACCGCGTGTCACAGAGCGCGGTTGAGGGCGGCAAAGATCCTCGGTGCGATCCGCTTCGCGGACAACGGGCCGAGGTCGGTCAGAGCGCTGAGAGACTCGACGGTCGTGGGTCTGAGCTGAGCGATCGCGCGTAGCGATTCGTCGGAGCAGATGCTGTCGGGTTCCACCTGGGCGGCGCGAGCGGCGGACCGTCGCCATTCCAACAACGCCACGTAGACCGGGTCCAGTGTCGGCCGCGGCGGTCGTACCATCGGCGGCCCGGTGATCGGCTGCAGTGCGCTGCTGTTGGCGATGTCGGCGATCAGCGGTGATGGACGCGAGATGCGCTCGTGACGACGAGAGGACCACGTGACAACCAATTCTTCGCGCGCTCGCGTGCATGCGACGTACAACAACCGAGCCTCCTCGTCGCGCTGCGCGGGTGTGACAGCGCTGGTGTGGGGCACGAGCCCGTACTCGGCACCGATCACGAAGACCCGCTGCCACTCGCGCCCCTTCGCGGCGTGAAATGTGAGCAGGTCGACCGCATCGCCCGGTTCGGCATCGTCGAGATCGTCGAACGGAGAATTCAGCTCGACCCACGTCTTGAACGACACTCCCGGCTTCAGCGTCAGGTAGCGATCGGCCGCCTCGGCGACGCGGGCCCGAACCGATGTCATCGATCCCTCCGCCGTGACCCGCTCGATCCAAGCCCCGAGTTCTTCGGCGTTGCGCTGGGCGGACGCCTCACGCAGCGCGCCGCCGAGTGCGCGTCCGTTGTCGGCACGGCCTTGGCGATTGACCGGCACTCCGGCGACGATCAACGCATCGCCGACAGCGGTCAACTGCACCAGTGTCCGGGCCAACACGGCACAGCTACGCCAACTCTGATGTGTTCCGACAACATCTCGAACGAGGCGCGAGACGCCCGAGTTCTCGTCGACATCGGATGCGAATTCGACGACTCGTACCGGCAGCCCATCGCCGACGACGGCAACGGAGTCATCGGCCTGATCGGCGTGTTCGAGGACGGTTCGAGCGGCGGCGATGACCTGCGGCGTGCACCGGTAGTTGCGTTGCAGACGAACGATCGTGACCCCCGGATAGATCCGCTCGACCCCGTTCATGATGGCCGGGTCGGCACCGTTGAAGCCGAAGATGGCCTGGCGGGGGTCGCCGACGATGCACAGGTCAGGCCGTCCGTCACGAATCGCCTCGAGCACAGCGTGCTGCAACGGGTTGAGGTCCTGGCCCTCGTCGACGAACAGGTGGCGATATCTCCAACGGACACCTTCGGCCCACAGCCGGTCGTTGGACATCCAGTACACGCACTGCTCGAGGAGATCGTCGAAGTCGACGACGCCACGGCGACGCTTGACGGTCGCGTAGGCCTCGGCGGCAGCCGCCAACTGGGCGGATCCGAGATGGGACCGTCGGCCGGCTTGCTTGGCGGCGACCGAGTACTCGGTGAAGGGGACCCGCCGAGCTCTGCTCCAGTCGATCTCGGACATCACGGCGAAGCGGTCGAGACCGGACGACATCGTTCGCAGCGCTTCGTCCAGCAACCGCATCCGGTCGCCCGCCAGGGCAACCCGTGGCTGACCGGTGTCGCTGGCCCGCTGACGGAGGAGGCGGAGCGCAATTGCGTGGAAAGTGCCCGCCTCGATCCGGTCGCGCAGACCGACACGCCGCAGTCGTCGTTGCAGCTCGCTCGCCGCTTGGCTGGTGAACGTCAGGGCGAGAACATGTTGAGCGTGCACGGTCGAGTCGTGAGCGACCCTGTAGGCGATCCGGCGGGTCAGCACCGTGGTCTTCCCAGATCCGGGCGCAGCGATGATCGCGAGGGGTCCGCCGGGTACCGTCACCGCCTCGCGTTGATCCGGGTCGAGCCCGGTCAGCAACGCATCGACGTCCATGTCGGAACGCTACGCCGCAGGAGGGAGTTCACGACGAAGGTTCACCGCGAGCGGTTTGCGCGCTGCGTATAGTTGCGCGATGCCGTACCCGAAGAAGCTGCTGAACTCCGACGAGACCGTTGCGTTGGACCTCCATCCACACTGGTGGTACTTCTTCGAAGCGGCTGCGGCTCTGGCAGTCAGCATCGTTGCCGGGGTGGTGATCCGCGTCCTGATGGACCCGAGCAACACGCGCAAGTACCTCGGCTACATCGTGCTGGTCGCCATCGTGCTGTCGGCGATCTGGCTCATCGTCCGCTATGCGAAGTGGATCACCACGAACTTCGTGATCACCAACGACCGGGTCATCTTCAAACACGGCGTCGTGGCCAAGAGCGGCGTCGAGATCCCGCTCGACCGTGTCAACAACGTCAACTTCAACCAGAGCATCTTCGAGCGGATCCTCGGTGCCGGTGATCTGCTGATCGAATCGGGTGGCGACGACGGACAGCAACGTTTCACCGATGTGCGCAAGCCTCAGAACGTGCAGAACCTGATCCATGCCCAGATCGAGGCCAAGAACCGGCAGCGTGGTGGATATTCCGCCAACACTGTTGTCGGTCCGGGGCCCGTCGATGTCGCCGGACAGCTGGAGAAGCTCGAAGGACTGCTGCAGCGCGGGTCGCTCTCGCAGGACGAGTTCAACGCGCAGAAGGCGCGTCTTCTCGGCAGCTGAGCAACGCCGTGGATCGACCGGAGTCGTCCATCACGGTCGAGGCGCGGACGCGAGTCGTCAGCCTGGTTCCCTCGCTGACCGAAACCCTGATCTCGTGGGGCGTGGTGCCGGTCGGGTGCACTCGATTCTGTGAGCAACCCTCGATCCGTCACGTCGGCGGCACGAAGGACCCTGACATCGCCGCGATCGTTGCGCTCGAGCCGGATCTCGTGCTGATGGACCGCGAAGAGAACCGGCGCGAAGACGCCGAAGCCCTGGAGTCCGCGGGCATCGCCGTTCTGTCGACCCATGTCACGAGCCTGCAGGACGTGGACCCGATGACCGCGGTCGTGCGCGCCGCGCTCGGCATGGCGCCACTCGCTTCGCCGACGCCGAAGGAGTCGGTGGCGCCCTGGATCTCGGCGTTCGTGCCGATCTGGCGTCGCCCGTGGATGACGTGCTCGGCGGCGACGTACGGCTCGTCGTTGCTCGACTCGATCGGCGTCGTCAACGTGTTCGCCGACAGCGCAACGCCGTACCCGACGGTCGTGTTGGACGAGGTCGCAGCTCGGCGCCCGCAGCTCGTTCTGCTGCCCTCCGAGCCGTATCCGTTCGCGCTGCGGCACGTTGCCGAGATCGAAGCCGCTCTTCCTCAGAGCCTGGTTCGGCTGATCGACGGCCAGGACCTGTTCTGGTGGGGAACTCGCACGGCATCGGCGCGAGACCGGCTCGCTCAGTCGTTGGCCGGACTGACGTCGTAACAAACGAACGCCCCTGCTTGGTCACGCACGACGGGCCGGGCGCCGGTCACCGCGGCGCGGTCGATGGGGCCGTAGACGTGCGGGAACGTGTCGGCGAACGCTGGCCCGGCGCCGGAGATGTGGGCCGGTGCCTCCCAGATGCAGCGATGCGTCAACCTCGCCGTGTCCACCTGTAGGACGACGAAATCGCCTGGCTGCTGGGCGTAGAAGGCATTGGCGACCTGCAACATGACGCCCGGATCATCGGTGCAGTGGATGAAACCATCCGTGTCGAGCGATGCATTGCCGACATCGTCGTCGGGCGACAGGTCTGACCAGTCGACGAGTGGCATCAAGTGCAGGACGATGGCCATGGTCAGCGACTCTACGGTCATTCCGACGTCGGGGCAGTCCTCTCGGGTGTTGATCCGAGGTTCGCACCGACGGCGCCGGCGACGGCATTGACCCGCCATCCGGGGATCATCGTGCCTCGCTCGACCAGCGCGACGACGCAGCCGCCGAAGCCGCCGCCGGTCATTCGTGCTCCCAACACACCTGGAATCGAGGCGACAGAAGCGACCGCTGCATCCATCGCTGCGGTGCTGGTCTCGAAGTCGTCGCGCAGGCTGGCATGGCTGCGCAACATCAGATGACCGGCCGGAACAACTGCGCCTCGACGAAGTGCTTCGGCGAATTCGCGGACCCGTGCGTTCTCGGACACGACGTGCCGTGCCCGGTGGTGGATCACACGGTCCCTGATCCGGTCGACATCCTGCATCGTCGCGGCGCGCAGGGGACCGATCAGCTTCTCCGCCTCGGCACACTGCGCAACGCGGGCTGCGTACTCGGAACCAGCCAACTGTCGATGCTGGACGAATTGCACGACGACATCGACATCGGCGGGCATTCGAACCGGGTCGATGGACAGCGTGTGGCAGTCGATCAGCAGGGCGTGGTTGGCCACCCCGGCGGCGATGCACAGCTGATCCATGATGCCGCAGGGGACTCCTGTGGCCTCGAGCTCTGCCTGCCGTCCGAGGCGCGCCAGATCAGCAACTGTGCCGTCGAAACCCAGGGCGAGAGCCGCCGCGAGCTCCAGCGCTGCGCTACTGGAGAGACCTGCACCGATCGGGATGGTGGTGGTGACCCGACCAGCGAACGGTTGCGCCTCGGCTCCCATTTGCGCGGCGACGGCGGCCACGAACCGACCCCAGGGTGGATCCAGTCGGGCTGGATCCGAGACGGGCAACGTGAACGACAGCGGCGCATCATCGGCGTCCGAAGTCACCTCGACGGGGCCTGATCGGCGAATGCCGTCGATCATCGTCCATCGATCGATCGTCATCGGCATCACCAATCCACCCGTGTAGTCGGTGTGGTCGCCGATCAGGTTGACCCGTCCCGGCACGCGGACTCGGAAGGCTCCGTCCATTGCTCGGTTCCGAGCCGTTGCTGGCTGCTCGTTCACGTCAGATGGAGCGCGGTGCTCAGCCGTTCGAGTGCATCGATGTCGAATGGCGCGCGCAGCGCGATGTTGATCTGGTCGGCTCCGGCATCGACATACTGGCCGACGCGGTCGAGAACTTCTTCGTCGCTTCCGGTGAAGCACCCGTTGCGCGCCATCGTTGCCAACTGGCCGAACTGGCTTTGCAGGCTCTCCTCGCTGTACGCCAGGCCGACGTTGACGGCACAACGGATCGCTGCGGGATCGCGGCCGACGGTCTCGCAGTGCTGATGCAGTATGTCGCGCTTGCTCGCGAACTGTTCCGGCGAGACGAAGGGGACGTTCCATCCATCGGCGAAACGGGCGGCGATCTTCAGTGTCCGCTTCTCGCCGGCCCCGCCGATCCAGATGGGAATCTTGGCCTGCACCGGCCGTGGCTCGTTGCGCGCGTTCTTCAGCTGGAAATAGGTCCCCTCGAAATCCGACACCTCGTCGTGCAACAGACTGCGCAAGACCTGGATGCCTTCTTCGACTTGGTCGAGGCGGATCTTGGCGGCGGGGTAGGGAATGCCGTAGGCGTCGTATTCCACCTCTGCCCAGCCGGCGCCGATGCCCATGTCGGCTCGGCCGCCGGACAGATGGTCGATCGCCGTGATCGCCTTGGCCAGAACGGCGGGATGCCGGTACCCGATCGAGTAGACCAATGAGCCGATCCGGACCCGAGTGGTCTCACAGGCCAGCGCAGCGTGCATCGCGACGGCCTCGAGGCATTCGGCATCGTCGGGACGTCCGGTCGCTCCGTAGAAATGATCCCAGATCGAGATCCATCCGAAGCCGAGATCCTCGATCCGGCGCCACGCACTTCGCAGTTCGGTCGTGCTGATGCTCTGCAGTCCTGTGTGTACCCCGAAGACGGTTCCGGCTGTCATGGTCGAACCGTATCCTCCGTCCGTGTTGACCAGCGAAGCGCCGTCCAACGAGACTCGATGGTCTGCTGTCGAGCCGAGCGCTCGTACCCGATCCCAGGAGTACCTATGCCCGGTCCGTTGAGCGGCTACCGAATCGTCGAAATCGCAGGCATCGGGCCGGGCCCGTTCGCGGCGATGATGCTCAGCGACATGGGCGCGGAGATCATCAGGGTCGAACGTACTCAGGCTGTTCGTGCCGGCGCCGGACCCAACCTCGACGTCTTGCAACGCAATCGGCGCAGCATCGCCATCGACCTGAAGTCCGATGCCGGTCGAGAGGCGCTGCTGTCGCTGATCGACAAGGCCGATGCCGTGCTCGAAGGTTTCCGTCCTGGCGTGATGGAACGCCTCGGACTGTCGCCCGAGACATGTCTTGCCCGCAACCCGAAGTTGGTCTACGGCCGGATGACCGGGTGGGGTCAGGAAGGCCCGTACGCGCAATCCGCCGGCCACGACATCAACTACATCTCGCTCGCCGGCGCACTGGCCCACTTCGGCCGCGCCGGCCAGGCGCCTGTGCCACCCTTGAACATGGTCGGTGACTTCGGTGGTGGCGGCATGTTCCTGGCTTTCGGAGTGGTCTGCGCGCTGTTGGAGGCGCAGCGCAGCGGGACAGGTCAGGTGGTCGACACAGCGATGGTCGACGGGGCAGCCGTGTTGATGTCGATGTTCTGGGCGTTCAAGTCGATGGGTGTCTTCGACGAGAACAATCCGGGCACCAACCTGCTCGACACCGGCGCCCATTTCTACGACGTGTACGCATGCAAGGACGGGCGATACATCTCGGTCGGCTCGATCGAGCCGCAGTTCTATGCCGAACTGCTGCGGATCACCGGACTGGACGCCGATCCCGAGTTCGAGAACGCCAACGACAAGCAGGCCTGGCCACATCTGAAGGAACGGATCGCTGCCGTCTTCATCGACAAGACACGCGACGAATGGTGCGCACTGATGGAGCACACCGACGTGTGTTTCGCTCCCGTGTTGACGATGAGCGAGGCCGCTGAGCACCCGCACAACAAGCAGCGCGAGACGTTCGTGGACTTCGACGGGGTGGTTCAGCCGGCCCCGGCTCCTCGGTTCAGTCGTACCAAGGCCACCATCATCGCCGCGCCGGCCAGGGCCGGAGAGCACTCCCGCGAGATCCTCTCCGATTGGGGATTCGCCGCTTCGGCGATTGACTCGTTGTTCGAGGCCGGTGCGGTCAAGTAGACCCATTCGCCAAAATCGATCAGGAGTTGATGTGGGAACCCTCGTTGTCTTTCATGCACATCCGGACGACGAGTGCATCAGTACGGGCGGGAGCATCGCCCGTGCTGTTGCCGAGGGCCACCGGGTCGTACTGGTCATCGCGACCAACGGTGACTTCGGCGAAGTTCCCGACGATCTGGCCGACGGTGAGACGCTCGTCGATCGTCGGCGCGTCGAGGCGCAGAAGTCGGCGCACGTTCTCGGGATCCAACGCGTCGAGTGGCTCGGCTACAAGGACAGTGGTATGACCGGCTGGGAGCAGAACTCCGACCGGGACTCGTTCCTCCTCGCCGATGTCGACGAGGCTGCGGAGAAGTTGGCGACGATCCTGCGCGAGGAGAACGCCGATGTGCTGACCACCTACGACTGGCACGGCAACTACGGCCATCCCGACCACATCAAGGTGCACACGGTCGGCAATCGCGCCGGCGAACTGGCCGGCACACCGGCAGTGTTCGAGGCAACGGTCAACCGCGATGCGTTCGTCCGTCTGATGCAGGCTGCGCAGGCCGCCGGTGAGCGCGACGCAGTGGACTTCGACCCGGCCGGGCCCGCCGACGACGGCAATCCGATGGGGACGCCGCAGGACGAACTCACTCATGCCGTGGACGTCACCGAGTACATCTCGTTCAAACGCGACAGCATGCGGTGCCATGCCAGTCAGATCACCGACACCAGCTTCTTCCTGCAGATGCCCGACGAGATGTTCAGCGCTGCATTCGGCACGGAGTGGTTCATCAAACACGGCGTCGAAACGGGCATGCGTCCGGGCTGGTTGTTCGAGTCGTGACACGCCTCTACCTCGTTCGTCACGGCCGAGCTGCGGCCGGGTGGGACACCGATCCTGATCCGGGTCTCGACGATCTCGGACGACACCAGGCCGAACGAATGGCCGACCGGCTCGAGCCGCTCGGCCCGTTACCGCTCGTCAGCAGCCCTTTGGCGCGGTGCCAGGAGACAGCGGCCGTCCTCGCTGCGCGGTGGAACAGTTCGGCGCGGATCGAGCCGATGGTCGCCGAGATCCCTTCCCCGGACGGCATACCGATGGGGCAACGGATCGACTGGTTGCGCGAAGCGATGGCCGGCACGTGGAACCAACTCGGACAGCGATACGTCGAGTTCCGTGACGGGGTCGCCGGCTATCTCGCATCGATCGACAGGGACACGGTCGTCGCCAGCCACTTCATCGCGATCAACGCTGCGATCGGCGCCGCGACGAACGACGATGCAGTCGTCATCCGCAGCCTCGACAACTGCTCGGTGACCATCATCGACGTCGTCGACGGCGCGCTGCATCTCGTCGAGGGTGGCACAGAAGCCGACACCCTGATCCGCTAGCCCCCAAGTTTCGCGAGCGAAATCGTCCCGTATAGCGCGCTTTTCACTTGTCGAAAGTGGCGAGTTCGACATCGATTCGGCGTCGATTCGTCATCCGGGCGACGCCGGGGCTCGGCTCGGACCCGGCAGACTTTGCCGGTGATCAAACTCCAGACGTCCGCCTCCGCTGCTGCGTTGCTCGCGCTGTCGCTGGTCGCATCGGCGTGCAGCAGCGGCCACGGCGGAAGCAACGGCACGATCTTCGGTGGAACGACTCCGGTCGTGACGAGCACGACGGTCGAGTCGCCGACGACCCCGGCACCGACGACCGAAGCACCCACGACGACCTTGGCACCCACGACGATTGCGCCGGTCACGGTGCCGCCGACGACCAGCACCGATGCGCCGACGACCACGACTCGGCCGATCGGTGCTTCATTGCCGCTTCGTTTCGATGGTCTGGGAGACGCACGTTTCGGCGCAGAGCCAGCGGACGTGATCGCCGCGATCAGCGGCGTGCTCGGCAAGCCAACGGCGGACAGCAATTGGGTCGTCGCCAGTCAGATCGGCTGCCCGGGCAAAGACGCCCGCACCGTTTTCTGGGACGACCTGAAGTTGACGTTCGGCGACGCATCGAACGAGTCGACGGGACGTCGTCACTTCTTCACCTGGTCGTTCGGTCCGCCTGCCGGTGCGGCACCGAAGCCGGCCGGCATGGCCACTGCGC
>JAYTRT010000614.1:0-3637 GCA_043746045.1 Actinomycetota bacterium
GCACAGATGATCGGCTTGTTCGGCTGGAAGGTCTTCAGCAGACCGCGGTAGATGAAACCAGGGTCCTCGGCCATTCGCTTCGGGACATCGATCGCGTCCGTGTCGTCGACATCGCCGGCCATCGCGCGCAGATCCATCCCCGAGCAGAAGTTCCCTTCGGCGCCGGTGAGGATCGCGCAGCGGATCTCGTCGTTCTCGTCGACCTCTTTCCAGACGTCGGCCAGCAGAGCGAACATCGTCAACGTCATCGCGTTGTAACGCTTCGGACGATTCAACGTCACGATCATCACTGCGCCTTCGGTTGACACCTCGACTTGAGCCATGCTGATCCTTCTCCCGACTTTCGATCCCTGAACGGTTGATCCAGTGAAGACACACATCCTTGCCGGTGCGGCTCTGTGATCCCGGAGCCGAGCGCGCCGATCATCGCCGGCGCCTGCGCCGTTCAACAACGCTTCGACGACCCGAGCCGAGCGGCCGACGCTCTGACGCTGATGCGCACCGCGCTCGAAGGCGCTGCCGCCGATGCCGGTTCGCATGCCCTGCTCGAGTCGGCGACGATTCTGATGGTGCCACAGGGAACGTGGTCCGGTCTCGATCCGGCTGCTGTCGTCACGCCGT
This sequence comes from Actinomycetota bacterium, assembly GCA_043746045.1. GTDB lineage: Bacteria > Actinomycetota > Acidimicrobiia > Acidimicrobiales > Ilumatobacteraceae > WLMZ01. The sequence goes on from JAYTRT010000614.1 coordinate 622, forward strand.
GGAATCAGCGGATCCGCACCGTGGTCGCCGAGATCGGGGTGCTGCAGCAGACACTCCTCGGCCGGGCATGCGCGATGGTCGCAGCCGGTGAGGCCGACGTCGTCGTCGTCTGCGGTGGGGAGGCGAAATTCCGCGCGCTCCGGTCGATGATCGCCGGTGTTCCCCTCGTCGACCCGAGTGCGCCCGAGCGTGCCGGTCTCGAGCGACCGGGTCTCGAGCGACTGGTTCCAGCGCATGAGGTCATCACGCGCGAGGAGATCGAACGGGGCCTGCCCGTCCCTGCCCGCCAGTACGCGATGATCGACACGGCACTGCGCCGACATGCGGGCCTGACCCCGGCAGAACACATCGAGCAGCTCGCCGCATTCCAAGCCGACGCCAGCGCGGTCGCCGTCGGGAACCCCCACGCGTGGAACCGAACCCAGGTCGATGCCGAGACAGTTCGCGGCTCGTCGATGCTGGCGTGGCCGTACACGAAGATGCACTGCTCGCAATGGAACGTGGATCAGGCCGCCGGTCTGATCGTCTGCAGTGTCGCTGCGGCACAGCGATTCGGTGTCGCTCGCGAGAAGTGGGTCTTTGCTCACCTCGGTGTCGAATCGAACCTGATGGTGCCGGTCACGATGCGCGCCGAGATCCACAGCTCACCCGCAGTGGCACTGGTCGGTCGAGCGATTCGCGACCGGCTGCATGTCGAGCCGACGGACATCGACCATCTCGATCTGTACAGCTGCTTTCCGGCGGCGGTGCGTGTCCAGATCAACGAACTCGGTATCGAGCCCGGTCGACAACTGACCGTCACCGGCGGGATGACATTCGGCGGAGGACCGCTCAACAACTACACGCTGCAGGCAATGGTCTCGATGGTCGAGACACTGCGCACCGAGCCGACCACGAACGGGCTGGTCACCAACGTCAGCGGGATGCTGACCAAGTTCGGCGCCTCGGTCTGGTCGTGCGAACCGCCGCTCGCCGCGTTCGAGTCCGTGGACATCAGCGACGCAGCAACGGTTGCAACGCGAACCGTCTCCGTTGACCCGGACCACACCGGACCGGCACAGGTGGTGACGTACACCGTTGCGTTCGACAAGGACCTGCCGACGATGGGGATCGTCGTCGGCGACACGCCGGACGGTCGCCGAGCACTGGCCACCACGACGGACCCGGACGTGATGTCGAGCATGGTCGGCGTCGAGTGGTGCGGCCGAACCGTACACACCTCGGGCCCCGACTTCACCGTCTGAAGCCGGGACCAGCGCAGGTCATCTCGCCGTCGGACCAACGTCGGACCAACGTCGGACCAACGCTGGTTCGACTCAGGAAACGCGGCGGTCGCGCCCGGCCCAGTACGGCTCGCGCAGGTCCTTCTTGAGCACCTTGCCGCTGGGATTGCGCGGCAGCGCGTCGATCCATTCGACGCTGGTCGGGCATTTGAATCGGGCCAAGTGCTGACGGCTGAAATCGATCAGTTCCTGCGCGGTCACACCGGCTCCGGCGGCAGACGAGGCTCGCACGACGATTGCCTTGGCCGTCTCTCCCCACCGCTCGTCGGGCACGCCGATGACCGCGACGTCGGCAATCGCCGGGTGGCCCATCAGCACGTTCTCGACTTCGGCCGGATACACGTTCTCGCCGCCGGAGACGATCATGTCCTTGACTCGGTCGTGGATGTAGAGATAGCCGTCGCCATCGACGAAACCGGCATCGCCGCTCTTGAACCATCCGTCTGCGGTGACTGCCTTGGCGGTCTCCTCCGGCATGTTCCAATAGCCCTTCATCACCTGAGCCGAACGAATCCAGATCTCACCGACCTCCCCATCACCCAATTGCCGACCTGTGTCATTGTCGATGATGGCGACCTCGACCCCCGGCCCCGGGAGGCCACAGCTGCGCAGCCGATGGCGGTTCGGTCCGCGCAGATCGTGATCGGCCGGCGCGAGGTTGACGACCGCGCCGGTGGTCTCGGTCAGTCCGTAGGCCTGCCAGAACTTGCATCCGAAAACGTCGACACTCCTCGCGAGCACCTCGTCGCTGATCGGCGAAGCCCCGTAGACCAGAACCTGCAGGCTGCTGAAATCAGCGTCCTCGACGCCCGGCACCATCAGCACGAACTGCAGTACGGCCGGAACGACGAACCCGTGCGTCACACCGAGTTCGGCGATCATCAGGACCAGTGCGGCCGGGTCGAGGTCGCGCACGATCACACTCGTCGCGCCCTCGTACATCCCCGCGATCGCCCAACCTCCACCACCGATGTGGAACAACGGCATCGCCACGAGGTTGACCGATTCCGGGGTCAGCTCCCACATCTCCTTGGCCATCGGCAGCAGTCCGAAGAAGTTGTCGTTGCTGAGCATCACGCCCTTCGGACGCCCTGTCGTGCCGGATGAGTAGAGCTGGAATGCCGTGTCGGTCGCAGCTGACCGGACTCCGGGATCCACCGGCTGGTGGCGAGCGACCCACTCGTCGAACGACTCGTAGTCGGGATGTCCGCCGATGACGACGATCTTGGTCACCGTCTGGAGGTTGGCGGCGATGGAGTCGAGGATGGGAACGAAGTCAGGTCCGACCACGAACACCTTGGCGAGGGAATCGTTGACGATGTACTCGACCTCTGGCGGAGCAAGCCGCCAATTGACATCGACACAGACGGCATTCAGCATCGCCGCGCCGAAGAAGACCTCGAAGTGTTCGATGCCGTTCTTGTCGAGGAAGGCAACGTGGTCCCCGTCGCCGACGCCTTCGGCGAGCAGGCCCTGCCCGACCCTCGAGCTCTCGTCGAGCAGTTCGGCCCATGTCAGCCGGCGGTCACCGAGGATCAATGCGACCCGCTCGGCCCGTTCCTTTCCGTGGACGCGAACGATGTCCGAAACTGTCTCGATCCCCATACGGAGACCGTACAAGACGGCGGGCTGTCAGCGAACCGTGAAGCCCAACCGGAAGCTGCGAACCGCTCTGGCGAAGATGTTCGGTTCGACATCGGGCTCTGTGACGACCTGTAGACCGCGCAGTCGCG
>JAYTRT010000615.1:0-3633 GCA_043746045.1 Actinomycetota bacterium
CCCCGCCGGGCCAGGGCCAGGGCCGTTCCGAGTCCGGAGACGCCTCCACCGATGACGGTCACGTGCATGGCCGGGACGATAGATCATGTGCCGGGCAGCGTCATTGTCCAGCCCAAGTCCAACCCAAGTCCAGCCCAAGTCCAGCCCAAGTCCAGCCCAAGTACCTGCCCATGTACCTGCAGTCGTCGTTCAGCCGCCTTCTGCACAGATGAGCGCTCGGAGACAGGTCTGCACGGAAGTGCCCCACGGGGCGGCCTTGGGCGCACTGGTCGCTCGAGCGCGCCCCGCGGGGCACATCTGTGCGGGCCAGCGCCCTCAGCGTGCGCGCTGCGTCTGCATCCGCGACAACTGGAAGCTCGACGCAGCGAAGGTTCGGAGGCAGGGGGTGACAGCCGGATGTCGCGCATACGACGAGATCCCGCTGTCACCCCGCCCGAACACGCCGTTGCCGGGGCAGACGGCCGTCGCAGCACGCGCCCTGTCGGCTGCGACCCTTTCCAGCGACGCGTGCGCTGCGGGTCGCGGCTGCGGCGACAATCGGGTCACGCATCAGCCGTAGGCGTGGACCGGGGCCGGGAACTGCGGAGGACCGACGATGGCCAACACCTGAGCTGTGTCACGTACCAGGCCTTCGCCGTCGACCAGTTCACCCACCGCGTCGACGGCCGCTGCTTTCAGCCGGTACTGAGCCTGGCGGTGATGAGCCGGGTCGACGAAGCACGACACCCGCACCACATAGTGGTCGAGCTGTTGATCGATCACGCCGAGCACCTCAGGCACCGAGCGGAACGTCTCGTCGTGCGCGGTTCGGCATACGGCTTGCAGCACCGAAGTGGACCGAGCGACGCGCACGTGGGCGGGGATCTTGATGTCGACCGTCGCCCGAGAGTCGTGCTTGGACGAGTTGCGGAAGGTGTGGATGTCCGACGCTGTGCTGTACACCACGTCGCCGTCCCAGGTTCGCACGACCACCGAGCGAAGGCCGAAGCCGACAAGCGTGCCCGTGACCTGGCCGTTGAGCTCGACCTCGTCGCCGACTGCAGCCGTGCGCTCGACGATGAACGAGAACGCAGCGATGAAGTCACCGAGTGGTTCGCGCACGGCGAGCGCAGTGCACGAGACGAACGCCAGCGCGGCGGCGCCTGTCCAAGCTTGTGGGAGCCCGAGCGCCACGGCGCCCTCGCCGATCAGCAGAGCAACGCCCAGCGCGGCCACGCCTGACCGCCCGAGCTGCATGATCCCGGTTCGCCGACGTGCGGCAAGGCTGACCGATCGTGCGTTCCGGCGGGTGCCGATGTGCAGGATGAGCACCGCCGCGACGGTCAGCGCGACCGTCAGCATTGCGAGTTTCGTTGTCGTCATCGTCAATCGATTCCGTGCGTGCCCGCAACACCATGCCACCACACGACGACCGCGTTGTCGGGTCGCCGCCCCGTGACAAGCGCCATGAAGATCGAACCCAGAAGCACGGTTTGTCACGCCCGCGGCGTCGGGAGCGCCAGCGAGCAGCCGCAGTGAGGAAGCACCAAAGGGCGCCCTGGCGCCCGGAGGTGCGACCGAACCCAGAGACACGGTGCGACCGAACCCAGAAGCACGGTTGTCTGGTTAGCACTCGCACCATTAGAGTGCTAACGGCTCGCAATTGGCGAGCGAATCTGTCAGTTCGTCCAAGGAGACACCAGATGGCAAAGATGATCGCGTTTGACGAGCAGGCTCGTCGCGGCCTGGAAGCGGGCATGAACAAGCTCGCCGATGCCGTACGAGTAACGCTCGGGCCAAAGGGCCGCAACGTCGTATTGGACAAGAAGTGGGGCGCCCCCACGATCACCAACGACGGCGTTTCCATCGCCAAGGACATCGAACTCGAAGATCCGTACGAGCGCATCGGCGCCGAACTGGTCAAAGAAGTCGCCAAGAAGACCGACGACGTTGCCGGTGACGGAACCACCACCGCAACCGTCCTCGCCTGGGCGATGGTTCGCGAAGGTCTGCGCAACGTCGCTGCCGGCGCCAACCCGATGAGCCTCAAGAAGGGCATCGAGGCTGCCGTCGTGGCAGCCGTCGAGAGCATCAAGGCACTGTCGAAGGAAGTCGACTCGAAGGATCAGATCGCACAGGTCGCCTCCATCTCGTCGGCCGACACCGAAATCGGTTCGATGATCTCCGACGCGATCGACAAGGTCGGCAAGGACGGCGTCATCACCGTCGAGGAGAGCCAGACGTTCGGCATGGAAATGGACCTCGTCGAGGGCATGCGCTTCGACAAGGGCTACATCTCCCCGTACTTCGTCACCGATCCGGAGCGCATGGAAGTGTCGCTCGAGGATCCGTACATCCTGATCGTGTCGTCGAAGATCTCGTCGGTCCGCGACATGCTGCCCGTCCTCGAGAAGGTCATGCAGGGCGGTCGCCCGTTGCTGATCCTCGCCGAGGATGTCGATGGTGAGGCACTCGCCACACTCGTCGTCAACAAGATTCGTGGCACGTTCAAGTCCGCAGCTGTCAAGGCTCCGGGCTTCGGCGAGCGCCGCAAGGCGATGCTGCAGGACATCGCCATCCTCACCGGTGGCCAGGTCATCAGCGAAGAAGTCGGGCTCAAGCTCGATGCTGCGACCCTCGATCTCCTCGGCACCGCCAAGAAGGTCATCATCACCAAGGACGAGACCACCATCGTCGAGGGTGCCGGTGCCGAAGACGACATCAAGGGTCGGATCAACCAGATCAAGGCCGAGATCGAGAACACCGATTCCGACTACGACCGCGAGAAGCTGCAGGAGCGTCTCGCCAAGCTCAGTGGCGGCGTTGCCGTCCTGAAGGTCGGCGCCGCAACCGAGGTCGAGCTGAAGGAGAAGAAGCACCGCATCGAGGATGCCGTCTCGACGACGAAGGCCGCGATCGAAGAGGGTGTCGTTCCCGGAGGCGGCGTAGCTTTGCTGCGTGCGCAGGCTGCGGTCCTCAAGGTCGCTGAAAGCCTTTCGGGCGACGAGGCAACAGGCGCTCGCCTGGTCGCCAAGTCCCTCGAGGCTCCGCTCAAGCAGATCGCCGAGAACGCTGGCATGGAAGGTGGCGTCGTCGTCGAGAAGGTCAAGGGCCTGAAGGGCAACGAAGGTCTCAATGCCGCCACCGGCGTGTACGAGGATCTCGTCAAGCTCGGCGTCATCGACGCCGCCAAGGTGACTCGCTCGGCGCTGCAGAACGCGGCCTCGATCGCCGCTCTGTTCCTCACCACCGAGGCTGTCGTTGCCGACAAGCCCGAGGACTCGTCGGCGATGGCCGGCGGCGGAGGCATGGAGGACTACTGATCCCGCAAGGACCCAGTGGTCGTCTCCGACAGACGAACAGCATTTCGCAATCAGAACCCCGGACCGCATCGGTCCGGGGTTCTTGCGTTGCAAGCCGCTCAGGCCGTGAAATAGGGCCGGTCGCCGGCGATGGTCGCCCGCTCCATCACTCGTCGCTGCGGGAAGTAGTCGCTGGCCGCGAAATGCTGGCAGGCGCGGTTGTCCCAGAACGCGAGCGAGCCGGGCTGCCACCTGAATCGACACTGGATGTCGGCGTTCTTGGTGGCCTGATAGAGATGGTCGAGCAGCCAGCTGCTCTCCTTGGGTGTCAGGCCCTTGATCCGGTCGGTGA
>JAYTRT010000616.1:0-3633 GCA_043746045.1 Actinomycetota bacterium
GCTCGACCAGCGGGGCGACGACGAACACCATGAAGAGCTTCATCAGCTGGCCCAGAACACGGTCTTCAGTTCGCTGTAGTGGTTCAGCGCTTCCATCGACAGTTCACGTCCGAGGCCGCTCTGTTTGAAGCCACCGAACGGCGTGCTGAAGCGCACCGACGAGTTGCTGTTGATCGACAAGGTCCCGGTGTCCACGCCACGAGCCATCCGCATCGCTCGGCTCGCGTCACGGGTCCACACCGAACCCGACAGCCCGTAGTCGCTGTCGTTGGCGATCCCGATCGCATCGGCCTCGTCGTCGAAGGCGATGATGGCCGCGACAGGGCCGAAGACCTCGTCGCGAGCCAACGCCGAACCCGGGTCCGCGGCAACGATGTGGCACGGCATCCAGTATCCGGCGCCCGTGGGAGCGGAACCCTTCCAGAGCACATCGGCACCGTCGAGGAAGCCCTCGACCTTTGCCTTGTGAGCCGCCGTGACGAGCGGGCCCATCGCCGTCGACTCGTCCAACGGATCGCCGACGGAGAAGCCTTTCGATGCATCGATGAACAGTTCGACGAAACGGTCGTAGGCCTTGCGCTGGACCAGGACCCGGCTGCGCGAACAGCAGTCCTGCCCGGTGTTGTCGAACACGGCGCCGGGCGCCGATGCTGCAGCCGCTTCGAGGTCAGCGTCGGCGAACACGATGTTCGCCGACTTTCCACCGAGCTCCAACGTGACCCGCTTGACCTGGTCGGCAGCGCCGGCCATGATCCGCTTGCCGACCGCGGTCGATCCGGTGAAGCCGACCTTGCGCACGGTGCGGTTCTCGACGAAACGCCAACCGACTTCGGCACCGGTGCCGACGACGACGTTGAGCACGCCCTCGGGAACCCCAGCTTCGAGAGCCAGTTCGCCCAGCCGGATCGTGCTCAACGGTGTCAGTTCACTCGGCTTGATGACGACGGTGTTGCCACACGCCAATGCCGGGCCGAGCTTCCACGACGCGATCAGCAGCGGGAAGTTCCACGGTGTGATCACGCCGACGACGCCGAGCGGTTCGTGGAACGTCATCGTCACACCGCCGGCGACGGGGATCGTGGTGCCGGTGTACTTGTCGATGCAGCCTGCGTAGTAGTGGAAGACGTCCGCTGCGGTGTTCGCGCACCAGCGACTGCTGCCGATGGGCATACCCATGTTCGCGGTCTCCAACTGGGCCAACTCCTCGGCGTGGGCGGCGACCGTGTCGGCGAACCGACGCATCAGCCGGATCCGGTCGAGCGGCGCCATCGACCGCCACGCCGGCAGCGCGAACGCAGCCGCGGCGATCGCCGCATCAGCATCGGCGGCAGTGGCCAGTGGCTGCTCGACGACGAGCGCCTCGGTGGCCGGGTTGAGGAGGGCGATCGTTCCTGCAGTCGTCATGGACATCGCCGATCAGGCTACTTGCGCGGTCCTGGAGCCGTAGCCTGCGCAGATGCTCGTGTGGATGGATCTGGAAATGACGGGGCTCGACGCCACCAAGGACGTCATCGTCGAAATCGCGACGATCGTCACCGACGACGAGTTGAACATCGTCGCCGAGGGTCCCGACCTGGTGGTCCATCAGTCCGACGAGACGCTGGCGATCATGGACAAGTTCGTGTTCGACATGCACACTCGAAGCGGTTTGCTCGAAGCGATCAAGTCCAGCACTGTCAGCCTCGAGGATGCCGGCCGGGCAACCCTCGAGTTCATCAAGCAGTACGTCCCGGTCCACCGCACGGTGCCGTTGTGCGGCAACTCGATCGGGATGGACCGTCGCTTTCTGACGGCATACCTCCCGGAGATCGAGAACTGGCTGCACTACCGCAGCGTCGACGTCTCCAGCGTCAAGGAACTCGTCCGCCGCTGGTATCCGCAGGTCAAGAACGACCTGCCGCACAAGACCGGCTCGCACCGCGCCCTCGACGACATCCGGGCCAGCATCAACGAGTTGCAGTTCTATCGCGAGCGGGTGTTCGTACCGATGGCCGCAGTCGCTGCGGTCAGCCAGGAGTAGGACCGGGCTCGCCACATCAGCCGAGGTCCCGGTACGGTGAAGCGGATGACAGATCAGGCGGCCCGTCCTCGCAAGCAGGAGCAGGAGCCGGCCACCGACGAGATCACGGAGATGGCTCCCGGCGTCCTGCGCAGCCAACTCCCGATCGACATGCCGGGCCTCGGCCACGTCAACTGCTACCTCCTCGAGGATTCTCGTGGCGTGGCCGTCGTCGACCCCGGCCTACCGAGCAAGGACTCCTACGTGGCCCTGGAGGCTCGGCTGAAGTCGGCCGGCTATCCGCTGAAGCGAGTGCACACCGTCATCGTCACGCACAGCCATCCCGACCACTTCGGCGGCGCCGGATGGTTACGCGCCCAGTCCGGCGCTGACATCGTCACCCACAAATCGTTTCACCTGATGTGGGATCCGACCGAGGCACCCGATGTCGACGTCGAAGACATCGCCGAGATGGGTCTGGCGCCGGACGTCGAAATGGACATCCTTCCTCGCGCCAAGCGCTTCCCGTGGCAGCCCACACCGTGGGGCGGCCCTGGCATCGACATCCCGTGGCGCCGCAAGATGTGGTTCCGTGCTGCGCGCACGTTTCCGCGAATGCGCAAGATGCCGGTCCCGAGCGTGCGCCTGGAGGAGGCCGACACCATCTCCCTCGCCGGGCGCGACTGGATCGCCGTGCACACTCCCGGCCACACCGACGATCATCTCTGCCTGTTCGATCCCACCGAGGGCTGCATGTTGTGCGGGGACCATGTCTTGCCGACGATCACACCCCACATCGGCGGTCTCGGGTCGTTTCGAGATCCGCTCGGCAAGTTCTTCGAGTCACTGGACAAGGTGGCCACCTACGGACCGCGGGTCAAGATCGCTCTGCCGGCACACGGCAAGCCGTTCGCCGACCTCGCCGGCCGCGCCCAGGAGATCAAGGACCATCACGCGGGTCGGCTCGAAAAGCTGCGCACGACCTCTGTCGAACTGGACCGTCCGGCATCGGTGATGGAGATGTCGACACACCTCTTCTCACCACGCGCACAGGGCGCGATGGCCGACAGCGAGACGTTCGCCCATCTCGAGCACCTCCGCCTCGACGGCGACATGGAGCGCCGCAGCCGCGACGGTGTGCTCGAATATGTCCTGAAAGGCTGAACGGATCGGCCGGTCGACGGTCCAGCAATCGGCGGTCTACTTCTTGACCGGCATCTTGATCACCTCACCGGGGAAGATGACGTGTTTGGCGCCATCGGTCCAACCGTTGGCCGTCACGATTGCATCGACGGTGGTGCCTGTCCTGGTCGCGATCAGGTTGAGGTAGTCGCCCGCAACCACGGTGTAGGTACCTCCGCCCCCGGTCGCAATCGTCGTTGTCGTCGCACTGGGCGTCTGGGCCGACACGGTCGTCGTCGTGACCGTCGTCGAACCGCCGGCCGTGCTGGTCGGCGTCGTCGATGCAGCCTTCGGGACGCACGGCATCTTGATCGACTTACCGACGATGATCAGGTGCTTGATGCCGTCGGTCCAGCCGTTGTAATCGGCCAGTTCCTGTGCGCCGACCGAGCACTTCCGGGCGATGCCGTACAACGTGTCGTTGGCTGCGATCGTGTAGGTACCGGCACCCG
>JAYTRT010000617.1:0-3627 GCA_043746045.1 Actinomycetota bacterium
CGAAGGCACGGCACGACGCACACGTCGCGATGTGGCTGTCGAGAAGACGCCCGTCGATGGTCGGCGATTCACCATCGGCGCGAGCCGAGATCGCTTCCAGCCACGGGTCACACGTCATCCTGGATCAGTGTCTGGCAACGCCCGATCAGTTCCCGTTAACCTCACAAATCGTGAGTTACCACCCGGACAACGAGGCGTTGCTGTCGTATGCCCGAGCAGCTCAACATGGAGACGATGTCGCACTCGGCCATCTGGTGCGTGCCACGCAGGGGGTGATCTGGCGGTTCTGCTCGAACCTCTCCAGTCGCCAGGAAGCCGATGATCTGACCCAAGAGGTCTACATCCGAGCAACTCGGAACCTCGGCCAGTACCGCGGCGACGCTCCGGTCGTGTCGTGGCTGCTCTCGATCGCCCGCCACGTGTGCGCGGACCAGGTTCGCAAGAACCAGCGCCGGAGCCGCCTCGCGACTCGCCTGCGCGGCGAGCGACCGCTGACCGCCGATCCGCCGACCTCACTCGATCTCACCGGTCTCGTCGACGCACTCGATCCAGACCGCAAGGCGGCCTTCGTGATGACCCAGATCCTCGGACTCAGTTACGAAGAAGCGGCCGAGGCGTGCGAATGTCCGATCGGAACGATTCGCTCACGCGTGGCGCGGGCTCGAACCGATCTGATCGCTGCGGTGCGCGAGGCCGAAGCGCTGTAGTAGACCTACCCGATGCGTCGCTGCCTCCGGACCGTGTTCGCCGTGCTCGCGCTCGCCATCGTCTGCGCCGCGTGCAATGTCGATGTCCACGTCGACGTGCTGATGAAAGCCGACGGCACCGGCACGATCACCGTGACGGCAACCGCCGACGCCGAGGTGGTCAAGCAGACGACGGACCTGGCCAAGAACATGCGCCTCGACGACCTCCGCGGCGCAGGGTGGTCGGTGCAGGGCCCGGCGCCCACACCGAGCGGCGGCCTGCAGATCATCTTCGTCCACCCGTTCCAGACCCCGACTCAGGCCACGGCGATCCTCGCCGATCTGAACGGACCGAGCGGCCCGCTGAAATCGATCACGCTCGGCAGAACAAAAAAGGGTGACACCACCACGTTCACGCTCGGCGGCACGCTGCAGGTCGACGGTGGACTGGATGCCTTCAGCGATGCGCAACTGTTCGCAGCACTCGGAGCGACGCCGTACGCGGCACAGGCTGCGGCGGCGAACACGACCCCGGCCCAGGCCGTCACGATCACGTTCCAGGCCAAGCTGCCCGGCACTGTCGAGACATCGACCGCGAAGGCGGGGTCGGCCAGTTCACCGAAGGGTCTGGCGTGGGTCGTACCGGTCGACGGCACCATCGTCGACGTCTCGACCACGGCCACACAGCACACCTCGAAGAACGTCTGGGCCAGTCCGCTCGCGCGAGGTGCGAAGATCTTGTTCGCGGTGTGGATCGGGGCGTCTGCGATCTTCATCGGATTCGTCATCATCGCCCGTCGGCGACGGCGCCAGATGCACGCCCTGCGCTGACCATCGTCTCGCCGCGCGATCATCGCAGGAACCGTCCGACACCCCTCGCGTAGGTTGTCGGCATGGCAAAGATCCGTCTCGTCCATCGCTGCACCGAATGCGGGACCAGCCATCCGAAGTGGGCCGGTCGGTGTCCTGCGTGCGGTGCGTGGAACAGCCTGGTCGAAGAGTTCGAGGGACCGACCGAGACCACCACGCTCGCGGCCGGCATGGCGCTGTTTCCTGCAGGAATCGCCACACCGATCGGCGACGTCGACGCCAGCACCTCCCGACCGCGCTTCACCGGCATCAGCGAGTTGGACCGCGTCCTCGGGGGCGGGTTCGTGCCGGGTTCGGTCACACTGCTCGGCGGCGAACCCGGCATCGGCAAGAGCACGCTGCTCCTCCAGTTGTTGGCCGGCTGGATCGGGCGCACTCTGTACGTGTCTGCCGAGGAGAGCGCTCAGCAGGTGCGCCTCCGCGCCGAGCGGCTCGACGCTGTCCGACCGGACCTGTGGCTCCTGGCCGAGACCTCGGTGCCGAACATCCTCGCCACCATCGACGAATTGCAGCCGCAGATCGTCATCATCGACAGCATCCAGACCGTGGCCGACCCGGACCTCGCTTCGTCACCGGGCTCAGTGGTGCAGGTCCGCGGTTGCGCCTATCGGCTCGTGCAAGAAGCCAAACGTCGTGGTATCACGATGGTCCTCGTCGGCCACGTCACCAAAGATGGCGGGCTGGCCGGCCCACGCGTCCTCGAGCACCTCGTCGACACGGTCCTGTCGTTCGAGGGAGAGCGTCACCATGCGTTGCGCCTGCTGCGCGCCTCCAAGCATCGCTTCGGACCGACCGACGAACTCGGTCTGTTCGAGATGGTCGAAGCCGGGCTGATCCCGGTACCCGACCCGAGCCAGTTGTTCCTGGCCGACCGCCGTACCGGCGTCCCCGGCTCGGCCGTCGTGCCGACCATCGAGGGTCAACGCCCGCTCCTGGTCGAGGTCCAGGCGCTGACCAACCCCTCGACCGGTGGCGGGCCGCCCCGCCGATCGGTGCAGGGCATCGATTCGAACCGTTTGGCGATGCTCCTCGCCGTGATCGAGCGACGCGCCCGTCTGCCGGTCGCTCAGCACGAGGTCTACGCATCGGTCGTCGGTGGCGTCAAGCTGACCGAACCCGGTGTGGACCTCGCCCTGTGCTTGGCCATCGTCTCGGCGATGATGAACCGGCCGCTGGCAGCCGATCTGGTGATGTGCGGTGAGATCGGTCTGGCCGGTGAGCTGCGTCAGGTGTCGCAAACGCAACGGCGGCTCAGCGAAGCGGCGCGACTCGGTTTCACCCGCGCCATCGTGCCGGCGTCGGCCCCACCGGGCGACTACACGATCAATGTGACCCGGGTGTCGACGCTGCCCGAAGCGTTACGCGCCGCCGGTCTGATCGGCGAACTCCCGACCGGATTGCATGCCGTAACATAGGGAGATGTCGATGGTGGTACGCGAAGCGGATGACCTGCTCACCGCCCTCGCGCAGGTCGCCCCCGGCGCCCCGCTGCGAGATGGCCTGGAACGCATCGTGCGGGCCAAGATGGGCGCCTTGCTGGTGCTGTCCGACGATCCGGCCGTGCTGGCGATCTGCTCCGGCGGGTTCCTGCTCGACGCTCCGTTCTCGCCACAGAAGCTGAGCGAGCTGGCCAAGATGGACGGCGCGATCATCATCAGCAGCGACATCAGCCGCATCGCCCGGGCCAACGTGCATCTGCTTCCCGACCGTTCCGTGCAGACCTCTGAGACCGGCACCAGGCACCGTACGGCCGAGCGTGTCGCGCGCAGCATCGATGCCCCGGTGATCAGCGTCAGCGAAGAGATGAGCGTCATCAATCTCTATGTCGGCGACCAGAAGCATCAGCTTCAGGCCGTCAGCCTGCTGCTCGACCGGGCCAATCAGGCCTTGCAGACGCTCGAGCGCTACAAGGTCCGCCTCGACGATTCGATGGCCAACCTGACGGCGGTCGAAGTGGAAGACGTCGTCACCCTGCGCGATGTCGCCGCTGTCGTGCAGCGCGGCGAGATGGTGCACCGCATCGCCCGCGAGATCGAGACGATGATCGTCGAACTCGGCACCGATGCCCGCC
>JAYTRT010000618.1:0-3607 GCA_043746045.1 Actinomycetota bacterium
GTGGGTGGTCGAGACGTCGATCAACTTCGAGGCATTGCAGTTCGGCCAATCGGCACATCCGAGTCCGGATCCGCTGAGCCGCACCGATGCACCGGTCACCACGATTGTGCACACGGCCACGAGCGACGCGATGCAGACCTTGCGGTAGGTGGCCGGCGACATCACTGTGAATCGTAGAGCCACCGCCCACGTTCGTCTCGGCGGCAGACGGTGGCTACGGTCACCCCCGTGCTCAGCAGTTACGACGATTTCCCGATCCACCAGGCTTGTGTCCCGGTCGCGCACACAGCGACACCGGACATCAATCACTACGACCGCTACTTCTACAACGGCTACGCCGGCGACGGGTCGCTGTACTTCGGGCTGGCGATGGGCCTGTACCCGAACCGTCATGTCGTCGATGCGGCGTTCAGCGTCGTCCGGTCCGGCGAGGAGGTCAGCGTGTTCGCATCAGCACGGGCACCGCTCGACCGGCGCGACGCAACGTCCGTCGGCCCGATTCGCGTCGAGATCGTCGAACCGATGCACATCCATCGGCTGCACGTGAGCGCCCCCGAACAGGGCCTTCGAGCCGAACTGACGTTCACTTCCAGCTCCGCAGCGATCGAAGAACCGCATTTCTTCCAACGGGTCGGGGTCAGGGTCCTGTTCGACTACACCCGCCTGACACAGTTCGGCGTGTGGACCGGCTGGGTCGAGGTCGACGGCGCACGTGTGGAACTCGAACCTGGTTCCGTGTCCGGGTCACGCGACCGGTCCTGGGGTGTTCGTCCCGTCGGCGAACCAGCCCCGGCGGGCGCGCCGGTGGCGTTGCCGCAGTTCTTCTGGCTGTGGGCCCCCGTCAACTTCCCGGACTTCTCCACGCACTTCGACGTGAACGAGTACGGCGACGGGCGACGCTGGCACGAGGTCGGAGCGATCGCCGAACACGACGCGCCAGGCGAGATGATGCGCACGGTCGACTACCGGATCAGTTGGAAGCCAGGGACGCGATATGCCTCGGCGTTCGAATACGACCTGATCTCGTGGACCGGCACCACGGCAACCGTCACGCTGCAGCCGATCTTCAACTTCCAGATGAACGGAATCGGCTACGGACACCCGGAATGGAACCATGGCTCGTGGCGGGGCGAGTCGGCTGTCGGCGGTCAACGAATGACCTTGCCCGTCGACGATCCGCTCTCGCGCGAGAACGTGCACGTCCAAACGCTGTGCTCGGCCACGTACACCGATTCCAACGGCCGAACGGCGAGCGGAACCGGAATCCTCGAACTGTTGTGTGTCGGGGATCACCCGACAGGCCTGCGCGGAATCCTCGATGGCTTCCAGCCCTGACGCGCTGTCGGTCAGGTGTGACGGATCGTCATGCCGCCGTCGACGGGCACCACGACGCCGTTGACGAAACTGGATGCCGGAAGGCACAGGTTCAGTGTCATCTGGGCGACTTCCTCCGGTTCGCCGTAGCGGCGCAGCGGCACCCGGCGTTTGGCGTATGTCGTCTTCGCTGTCTCGTCGATACCAGCGGTCATCCCCGTGTTGATCGGGCCCGGGCAGATGCAGTTGACGGTGATGCCGTGCCTGCCGAGTTCCACCGCGAAGCTCCTCGTGATGCCCACCACCCCCGCCTTGGTGGCAGAGTAGGCCGAGATCCCTGCTGTCGACACGATTGCCTCGGTGGACGCGATGTTGACGATCCGCCCGTCGCCGGCCTCGAGCAGATGAGGGAGGCAGAGCCTGATCAACCGCACATGGGCGGTGAGGTTGATGTCCAGCGTGGTCGCCCAGTTCGATTCGAACGAGTCTTCGTCCTGGAAAGCGGAGTTGAGCATCGACACGCCGGCGTTGTTGATCAGGATGTCGATTCCACCGAACGACGAAACGGTCTGGGCGACGAGGGCCTTGAGCGCATCGTGGCTGGCCACATCGGCGACGACGCCGATCGCCGCGTCTGGACCGTGAACAGCGGTGATCTCGTCGACGACGGCTTGAACCCGAGCCGCGCCGAGATCGGCGATCACGACACGGGCCCCCTCATCGGCAAAGAGGTGCGCCGTCGCCCGGCCCATCCCGGACGCAGCGCCGGTGATGATGACACGCTTTGCAATGACGGAACGGGACAGTCGAGTGAGCCGTGGTGACATCTCGTCGACCCTATTGATCGGTCGACGGCGGTCGATCAGCGAACGGCAGCCCGCTCGGGCACTCAGGCGGCGCGGTTTGCGTCGGCTCGCACGCGTGCGGTTGCAATGATGCGTTCGGCCGCCGACGGCGCCGCATCGAGGAATGCGAAGAATTCGCGTGCGCTGCCGGCGTAGACGGTGGTTGGTGAGGTGGTCGTCACCGTGGCCGACCGTGGCGTGTGGTTCAGCAACGACATCTCGCCGACGATCTCGCCGGCGCCGACCGTCCCGAGCAGGCGCGCGTTCGGCCCCGTACCGGTCGTCACCTCGAGGCTCCCGGCGACGATGATCAGGAACTCCCGGCCGATCGAATGCTCGCGTACGACTGTCTCGCCGGCGCGAATGACGAGCGGGGTCAGCAGCGACGCGGCGGTGTTCAATTCAGAGCGGCTGCACTCGGAGAGAACGTCGATCTGAGCGAGGGAGTGCAGGTAGTCGGGCTGACGCATGGTGAATCTCCTTGTTGCTGTGGTCGCCGGGGTCGTTGCTGTGGCGCCGGGCAGAGAACCAGATTCATCGCTGAGAGCGATATTCATAGACGCACCATACCTAGAACAGATATCCGAAGAGTTGCTGGTGTGTGAACAGTCACCGTCGCCGTGTCCGCGCTTGTAGCGTTCCGTTCCGGTGAAGAAACAGACGGTCGAAGAGCGACGCAACGAGATTCTGGAGACGACATGTCAAGTCGTCATCGAACGCGGCTTTGCGGCGACGCGCATCGCCGACGTCGCCAAACGTCTCAGCGTCTCGACCAGTTTGATCCACTATCACTACGACTCGAAGGAGCAACTGCTCGCCGAGGCCTTCAGCTACTACGCACGCAAGGACCTCGCAGTCCTCGTTGCCGAGATCGAGATCGCCCCGACTGCGTTGGCGCAGCTCGATGCGGCCATCCAGAACTACGTGCCCGAAGGCAGCGACGACGTCGAATGGATGCTGTGGATCGACGCGTGGGGCGAGGCTCTGCGCAACCCGCTGATGAAAGCAATCAGTCAGGAGCTCGACGAACAGTCGGTCGCGTTGCTCGAACGGGTGCTGACGGCGGGCGTGGCGTCAGGTGAGTTCCGTTGCCCGAACCCAGCGTCGAGCGCGCTGCGATTGACCGGCCTGATCGACGGTCTGGCGATCCAATTCGCCGCCCACAACGACCTCCTCACCCGCGACGGATTCATCGACCACGTGAGATGGCTGGCGGCCGCCGAAGTCGGCGTCGATTTCTCGGCCTTCGAGGCATCACACGTCGCTCCGGCCGTGGTCGCCCGACCTCTTTCGTTGGTGACAGACCTCGCCCTGCGCCAACTCGTCACGTCGTACTGCGACGCGGTCAACCGACTGGATGCCGACGCGTTCACCACCGTCTGGACCAACGACGGCAATTGGGACAACGGCCGCAGCAAGCCGGTCAGCGGACGAGCCAACATCGGTGC
>JAYTRT010000619.1:0-3598 GCA_043746045.1 Actinomycetota bacterium
GACCGACGTGACCATCATCGGCGGCAACCTGATCGGACTGTCGATCGCTCGATACCTGGCCGACCGTGGCGACACGGTCACCGTGCTCGAGCCGGGCAAACACCTCGGCCTGGCGATGGCGATGCCGCGTCGATGGACTGCGGTCGTCGAGGCGGAGCGCGCCGGCGTGACGCTCGTCCGCAACGCGAATCTGGCGGACGCACATGGGACGATCATCGAAACGCGGGTCACGGTGAGTTCCGAGCCGAACCAGCTGTTCGACGAGCTCGTCGCAGGCGGCATCGAATGCCACGTGATCGGTGACGCCGCCGGAGTCGGCTACATCCAGGGCGCGATGCACGGCGCACACGCTGTGGCGACCACACTGTGAAACCGTGAGTTCCGATTCCCCACGCGTCCGATCAGCGCAACAGTCCATCGTCACACTCGACCTGGAAGGTGTGCTGGTGCCCGAGATCTGGATCGCCGTCGCCGAACGAACTGGCGTCGACGCGCTGCGTCGGACGACGCGCGACGAGCCCGACTACGACGTTCTGATGCGCGGCCGATTGCAGTTGCTGGAACAGCACGGTCTGACGATGTCGATGATCGCCGATGTCATCGGTGGCCTCGCGCCGCTCGACGGCGCACGCGAGTTCCTCGATCGACTCCGCGCCCGGACCCAGGTCCTGCTGCTGTCGGACACGTTCGAGCAGTTCGGTCAACCGTTGATGCGGCAACTCGGTTTCCCGACCCTGATCTGCCATCGCCTGATCGTCGCCGACGACCGAATCGTCGACTACAGGTTGCGGATGCCAGACCAGAAGCGATGCGCCGTCCAAGCCCTGCACGGTCTGAACTACCGGGTCATCGCAGCCGGTGATTCGTACAACGACACGGCGATGTTGGCCGAGGCCGACGCCGGTTTCCTGTTCCATGCTCCACAGAGCATCATCGATCAGTTCCCGCAGTTCCCGGCCGTCCACGAATACGACGACCTACTCGCGCGGATCACCGAGCAACTGAGCTGATTCAGGCCCGACCCTTGCAGTCGTAGAGCTGGAACGCGGCAGCCAGGGGCCCGCCGGGAAAGGCCTGGGTGCCCGGCCGAGCGGTGTCCTCGACGACATTCCGACCCCAGTCGCTGACCGGCACGACGGCACACTCCTTGATCACCCACGCGATCGGTACATCCGAGCGGAGCAGACTCGGGATCAGCCCACCAGCGGTGGCCGACAGGAAGAAGTAACGGACCTCGCCGTCACGCACCCTCTGGCGCAATTGGTCCGGGGTGACGATCGGATCCGATCCGATGAAACCCCCGACGGCCATCACCGGTTCTCCCGACGGAATGATGATCTCTTCAGCCGGCGCCGCGCTCTGAACGGCGACGGCCCAGCGGGTGCCGTCGCGATGTGCGCGCAGGTAGGCAACGAGCGACGGGACCGAAATCGACGGGAATTCGAAACCCCCGTTCGGTGTGATCTCGTTGCCGGTCCGGGCGATCAGTTCTGCGACCAGCGGGTGAGCGAAGGGCACGGCTCCGGAGACACCGGCCTGCAGACTGCCCTGCGTCCACATCGTCGGCGCCAGCAGCATCGCCATGGCGCTGGTCGCGGCCAGCGCGACGGAGCACCGTCGACCGAGACCCGTCCGTCGGCGGCGAACCAGAACGAGCGCGATGAGCGCCACGACCGTGCACACCCCGACGAACGCGGCGGCGACCACGATGAACCAACCGCGCCAATCGAACCGCCGCCAGATCGTCCATTCGTTCCACGCCGTGAGACCGAGTGCGGCGACCCCGGCGAGGGCCCACAATCGTCCGGCGATGAGATCGAAGCGGAACGTCGCGGCACCGATGCCGACCAGCCCCGCCACCGGCGGACCAAGACCGGACATGTAGTACGGGTGGAGCACCCCTTTGGTGAACGAGAAGACGATCGCCCCGGCACCGAACCAGCAGCCGAGCACCAACAGCGCGCCCAGGCGAGGCGACGGCCGCAATCGTGTTGCCCACACCGATGTGATCGCACCGATGACGGCGAACGGAACCAACCATCCGATCTGACCACCCAGTTGCAGATCGATCAGTCGGCCGACGCCTGGTTCACCACTCGTGAAGCCGAGGCCGCCAATCGCATTGGTGTGTCGAGTCGCGTTGTTCTTGACCGCCGGGAGTCCGATCTCGAGCACCGCTGTACTCAACCCGTCGAGATGCGATGTGACGCCGCCGACCGAACGCGGTGATACCGACGTCACCGGTGATACGGACGCGACCGGTGCGGCCGGTGCGGCCGGAAAGCCCGTCCCCTCACCACCGACCTGGTCGACGCCGTTTCGTTCGAACGCCAATTCGAAGACGGAGTTGGTCTTCGTCGATCCGACGTACGGTCGAGCGCCGACATCGGTGGTTTGAACGGCGACGAACCACCACAACCCGGCGCTGACCAGCACGAGGGTTCCGATCGCAACCTGACGGATGCGCAGCTTCCATCGCAACGGTGCGCACCACAGGTACCCGATCAACAACCCGGGCATCACCGGCGCCGCCGCCAGCATCTTCGTCGTCATCGCACAACCCGCGAGCAGACAGGCCACGATCAGCCAACGCAGCCGTCCGACGCGAACCGCCTCGATCGCAGCAATCGCTGCCGCCGTCATCAACAGCACGAGCATCGAATCGGTGTTGTTCGAGTTGTTGACCATGACGTTGATCGGCATGACAGCCAAGACGGCGGCTCCGATCATTGCGGCGGTCGCACCCCACGTCCGGCGCAGCCCCCACCACAGCAGCCACACAGCAGCAGCGCCGGCAAGGACTTCGGGAAGGAGCAGCGAATACCGCGAATAGCCGAAGATCTTCGACGACGCGACCTGCACCCACAATGCGAACGGCGGCTTGTCGACAGACACGTAACCGCCCGCATCGAAGCTGGCATAGAAGAAGTTGTGCCAGCTCGAACCCATGCTGCGCACGGCCGCCGAGTAGTACGCGTTCCCCCAACCGACCGACGAGAAGCCCCACCCGTTCAGCACTCCTGAAACGGAAACGATCGCTGCGATCATCCATCGCTCGTGTCGGCTGCGATGACGAACCGGGGCCGGTTCTACAGTGGCCGGATGAACCTGCTCGAGGCCGAGATCGATCCGACCGATGCTGGGTTCGACCCGGTCCGCCTGCAGAGAATCGACAATCACTTCGAGAAGTACATCACCGATGGACGTCTCATCGGGTGGCAGATCGCGTTGACCCGCGGCGGCAGGCTCGTCCACTCGTCGGGACGAGGGATGCGCGACCGGGAGGCCGGCGCCGAATTGACGCCGGACACGATCTGGCGGATCTACTCGATGACGAAACCGATCACATCCGTCGCGGCGATGATGTTGTGGGAGGAGGGGCTGTTCGAACTCAAGGATCCGGTCAGTCGATTCCTGCCCGAGTTCGCTGATCAGAAGGTCTGGCGTGGCGGAACGTCGTTGCGACCGCAGTTCGAGGAAGTCCGTGATCCGATGGCGATCTGGCATCTGATGACGCATACGGCGGGCCTGACGTACGGCTTCATGTACGCGCATCCGGTCGACGAGATGTACCGCAAGGCCGGCTTCGACAGCGGGG